>JAYTQD010000577.1:0-2975 GCA_043746935.1 Acidobacteriaceae bacterium
GCGCAAACGTGACTAGATTGGTGGCTCAAGTCAACTCCTCCTTAAAAGCAGTGGTTCGAAACGCACCCGGGTCAGGCCCGAGTGCGTTCCGGTCAAGCCACCGCCGCCGGTCCTCGACGAGCGTGGGTGGGGGAGGGAGGGCTGTATGCCACGGGTCTCGCCAGGGGGATCAGGACGATTCCTGAGCCTCTGTCGAAAGCGAGGTTAAAGGTGGGGCTACAGAGGCCGCAAAGCCAGTAGAACTCGGTTGAGCGCGCCGACGCGGCTGGCTTGCGTCCCTCGGGCGGCTGGCGCTCAATGGCGGTAGTCTTTTCGACGCGTAGGAGTCTGCCTTCGCGCAGGTGCTTGAAGCTGCTGGAGCAAGATGGGTTGACGCATTTCGCGAGCACGAACCCTCCCGAGAGTGTCGTCTTTATAGACCCTCGCGCGTGGGTGCTTGTAGGCCCTTGTTTTTTTCGCGAGGCTAAAACAGCGAACGCTCTGTGTTGCACCGTCCATAGTGCAAACTTGTGCCCAGTTTTGCATCCCCGGGAGGAAATCAGCGTAAGCGATTGATGCGAGAGGGGTTAGTGCGGGTAAAAATTTGCTGGTCGTCATGAGCATACAGCGAGCCATGACGGCCAGCAGTCGAAGCCGCCCAACTGTGGGCGCAGCTTAGTAGCGAGGAATCTCCAATTTTTTCATTTTGTATTGCAGGGTGGTGCGCTTCAGGCCCAAGCGCGACGCGGCCCCGTGTTTGCCGCCGACCACGCCGTTGGTGTCGTGGAGAACGTGGCGGATATGTTCCCGTTCGACGTCGTATAGGGTTTGCCCCGGGGAGGATGATGTGGGCGATGTAACACGAAGTTCGTCCAAGTTGACGTGCAGCTCCGGCCCTGGGGAAAGGATCACCGCGCGCTCAATGATATTTTCCAGCTCCCGGATGTTGCCCGGCCAAGTCCAAAGCTCTAGGGCCGCCAGGGTTCCCAGCGGCACCGTGAGATTGGGGCGGCTCATGCGTTTGGCGAACTTCTGGACGAACAGGTTCACCAGGACGGAAATGCTCTCCGGGCGTTCGCGGAGGGGAGGCACGCGGACGGGGAAAACGTTGAGCCGATAAAAGAGATCACGACGGAATTGGTTGGACACGGTCATCTCGGCCAAGTCGCGATTGGTCGCAGCGATGAGGCGAACGTCGACTTTAATGGTTTGCGTGCCGCCCAAACGTTCGAATTCCCTTTCCTGCAGCACGCGCAAGAGCTTGGGTTGCAATTCGAGGGGGATATCGCCGACTTCGTCCAGAAATAGGGTTCCCTGGTGAGCGAGCTCCAGGCGGCCGATCTTCCGGGTTTGGGCTCCCGTATAAGCTCCTTTTTCATGTCCGAAGAGCTCACTTTCCAGCAGGCCGGCTGGAATTGCCGCACAGTTGACCTTGATGAACGGGTGGTGGCGCCGCGGACTCATTTGACAGATCGCATGGGCCAGCACGTCCTTCCCTGTGCCGGTTTCGCCCAGGAGGAGCATCGTGGTGTCTGTGGGGGCAACTTTTTCTATCTCCCGCAGGATTTTGTGCATGGCGGGACTCTTGGCGGCCAGATCGCCCGCGTCCTGAAGGGGCGCGGCATGGCGACCGTTTCCAGACGTGGAAGCTTCCGGGGAGATGCGACGCCGCTCCCGCAGATCCATCACGAAGGCTACCCACGGTGGAAGCTTTTGGCCCAGGAGGCCCGCACTGACCAGAACCGGCACACGGGTTCCGTCAGGGCGCAGAAGCTCCTTTTCAAAAGGTTTACAGAACCCGTATTGCCGCAGTTCCTGTTCCGCTTGTCCGGCCAGGTGGTGATATTCGGGAGGCGTAATCTCCGAGCAATCTTGGATCCGGTGCATCTCCTCGCGCGTCCGTCCGAGCATGCACAGGAGCGCATTGTTGGCCTTCGATAAGCGCCCGCCCCCCTCCCATTGGACCACCCCGATCGCGCTTGTATCCGCGATTTCGGAGAAGCTTAGGCTGCCGTCGTGGAGCTGCTCATCCAGCCGTTGCTGCAACTCTTGCAGTTGCTGCGAAGCGAGTTGGTTGGCCAGAGCCAGGGAGAGCTGCCCCGCTACCTCGTTCAGGAGGTAGGCATCGTCGGTGCGATAAGCCCCAGGTTGTGTGCTACAAACCCACATAGCCCCGAACACGCTGGCAGATGTCCGCAGCGGCACCCAGCAGCCCGATCTGTGTCTGAACCGCAGCAGATCCCGGGTTGTTTCACATGTGAATTGCGGCGAGCGTAAATCGTCGACCAGAATCGGACGGTTCAGCCGGTAAGCCTCGCCCGCCGGTGTCCCGTCCAGTGGAAGCGTGAAGCCCTCTGGCAAGGTGAAGCCGCCTAGGGGAGCCTGTTGAGTGAATAGCCGGAGCTGTCCGGAATCGGCTTCGTACAAGGCTATTCCCGCGTACTTGTGGGGGAGAAATCGGCCCAGTCTGCGGCAGATGCCTGGAAACGCCGTTCGTATATCGGAATGAGAAAGAAGAAACTGGTTGAGGTCGGGTAGCAGCCTGGACCGGTCCTGCTGGTGCGGGCTGTCGAGCGGTGGGGCCCCTGGAACCAATGGTTCCGTTTGCGAAGTGGCCATGGCGTCCTCGATGTGCGCTGATTTCTGTTGAGGGCCCGAAAAACTTCGTGCAAGACCCGCTTGCAATGAAGTGAGATCAGTGTACACTGCGAAGTCTCACGCCATGCAACTTACTGTCGTGATCTGTCCTGCGTAACTGTCTCGAAATGAGAACGTGACTATCGGTTCAGCGGCGTCTGGATGTGTGGAACGTGGCGTGCGAGAGGAATTGGTTCTTATTATAGAACATTAAAATTTGGATTCTGACTGCCGGCGGGCGGAGTAGCTCGCTTCTTTGGAAAAGAGGCGGCCCGCAGTCGAAACTGCCCAATTCCGGGCCGCTCAGTAGCGGGGGATTTCCAGCTTTTTCATTTTGCACTGGAGGGTGGTCCGTTTGA
>JAYTQD010000578.1:0-2974 GCA_043746935.1 Acidobacteriaceae bacterium
ACGGATATGGTGACGTCAAAAGCCTGGTGGCCACTCAGGTTCGCTCCCTGCTCTGCGTTCCTTTGAACGTAATGGAGCGCGTCACGGGCTGTATCTACATCAGCACCCGGAAGAGCGACGTTCCGTTTACGGAAGATCACTTGCAACTCGTCACCGCTCTGGCCGCCATTGCTTCGGTGGCCCTGGAAAATGTCCATAAGCTCGAGTGGCTTCGTCAGGAAAACCGCCGCCTCAACACGGAAATCAACCTCGATCACAATATGGTGGGTGATAGCCCCGCCATTCGTGAGGTCTTGCAAGTTCTCTCGCGTGTCGCCCCCACCGACACCACCGTCCTCATTCGCGGCGAAAGCGGCACCGGCAAAGAGCTGGCCGCCCGCGCCATCCACAACAACAGCCGCCGTTCCGAAAAACCCTTCGTCGCCATTAACTGCGCCGCCATCACCGAAACTCTGCTCGAAAGCGAACTCTTCGGCTACGAAAAAGGCGCCTTTACAGGATCCTACGGCCAAAAAAAGGGGAAGTTGGAATGCGCCCAAGGCGGCACCGTCTTCCTCGACGAAATCGGTGAACTCCCCCCCGGCCTGCAAGCCAAGCTCCTCCGTGTTCTTCAGGAGCGTGAGCTCGAGCGCGTCGGCGGCACCCGCCCCATTCCGGTCGATATCCGCGTCCTCGCCGCCACCAACCGCAATCTCGAAGAGGCCATGAAATCAGGACTCTTCCGCCAGGATCTATATTTCCGTCTGAACGTCGTCGCCCTCACCATGCCGCCTCTGCGTGACCATAAACACGATATCCCGCAACTGGCGGCCTACTTCGTGGAAAAACACAGCACCCGCTGCAACCGCCCCGTAAAATCCATCGCGGAGCCGGCGCGCGCCTGCCTCATGAGCTACGACTGGCCCGGCAATGTTCGAGAATTGGAAAACGCTATCGAGCGCGCCGTGGTTTTAAGCGTTGGCGACACCCTCCTCCTCGAAGATTTACCCGAGCAAATCCTCGATCTCAACCCGTCTCCCGATTATTCCTCGGCGAAATATCACGGCGCCGTCCAAGACCTCAAGAAAAAACTGATCTTAAGCGCAGTCAAGGAATCCAACGGCAACTACACCGACGCCGCCAAATCCCTCGGCCTCCACCCCAACTACCTCCACCGCCTAATCCGCAACCTCAACCTCAAAGCCAGCATCTAGCATCCGAGGCGAGATGACACGATCGAGCGCCAGACTCCACCACCTGTTGTTGGCACTAGCGTGCCTTCCATCGCTGTGCAGTCACGCGATCGGGCAACCAGCCGTTCCTATCATCGGTAAAACGGATCGCGTCTTGGTCATGAAGCACCAACACGTTCTCCAACTCCTGCGCGACGGACACATCCTCAAGGAATACAAAGTTGCACTGGGAGGCTCGCCCGCGGGACCCAAAACGCAGCAAGGCGATCACAAAACCCCGGAAGGCATCTACGTCCTAGATGCGCGCAACTCCAAAAGCCAATATTACAAGTCCCTGCACATCTCTTATCCAAATCCGGAACAACGAGCCGCCGCCCGAAAACGCGGCGTATCTCCAGGCGGCGATGTCTTCGTTCACGCCCTGCCAAGCCGCTACCGCAAAATCGGAGCTGCCCACCGCCTCTACGACTGGACAGACGGATGCATCGCCGTAACCGACGAAGAAATGGATGAAATTTGGCAAGCAGTCCCTACCGGCACGCCAATAGAAATCCGCCCGTAAAATTCCATCAAAAAAGAAGTGAAAAAGAAAAAAGATATGGTGGACCTGGTCGGGATCGAACCGACGACCTCTTCCATGCCATGGAAGCGCGCTCCCAGCTGCGCCACAGGCCCACTGTTTCAGGAGGGTACATTGATTCTCGCGCAGCGGTGAGGGATCCGTCAAACGCGCGAGAGCACGACGGTACCCTCTATTCTATCGCGACGAAGCGGATGCAGACTGGGTTGGGGACTTTTACGACCTCGCCGGTGGGGGTTAGGTGGCCGGTTTTTGGGTTGACGTTGAAGACTACGATGTTGCCGGACTCTTCATTGGCTACGAAGAGGCGGGTGCCGGTTGGGTCGATGACGAAGTTGCGCGGGGTTTTGCCTTGGGTGGAAACGTCTTCCACAAGCTTCAGGGTGCCTGTTTTTGCATTAACCGCATAGACCACGATGCTGTCGTGGCCGCGGTTGGAGGCGTAGATGAACTTCCCGTTGGGGTGGATTTCGAGTTCGGCGGTGTCGTTGTTGCCGGAATAATTTGCGGGCAGGGTTGAGATTGTTTGTACTGATTTCAGAACACCATTTTTAGCATCGAAGGTCAGCGTGTTAACTGTGGATTTGAGTTCATCCACGACATAGCCAAATTTACCGTTGGGATGAAAAGCAAAATGCCGTGGCCCGGCGCCGGGTTCGACCTTTGCGAACGGAGGATCATTGGGCGACAACGCGCCTTTGGCGGCGTCGAAGCGATAGACCAATAGCTCATCCAAGCCCAAATCGGCGGCGATGGCGAAGCGGTTGTCGGAGGTGGCTTCAATCCAATGCGCGTGCGGGCCTTCCTGGTGCTCGTGATTCGGCCCTGAACCGCTGTGCTGAACGACCGAGGACGATTCTCCCAACCGCCCATCTTTCAAAATTGGAAACACCGCGACACTCCCCCCCGTGTAGTTCGCCACCAAAACAAATTTTCCAGTTTTGTCCAAAGACATGTAGCAGGGCGCCGCCCCTCGGGAAGCAACTTCGTTGAGAAACACGAGTTTTCCCGTCTTGGCATCGACGGAGAAAGCGCTGACCCCGCCGCTGGCTTTTCCCTCATACTTGTCGACTTCATTGACGGCGTACAAGAACCGCCCGTCCGCGGAAGCCGCAACGAAAGAAGGATTCGCAGTCTCCGCCGCCAGTCCCAGCGAAGTCATCTTTCCCGTGTGCGCGTCGTAATCGTAGGCGTAGATGCCTTTGCTTTCGCCGGTGGTATA
>JAYTQD010000579.1:0-1018 GCA_043746935.1 Acidobacteriaceae bacterium
ACCGTGATTCGCGATCTGGACTTGAAGATCCACGCCGGGGAGCTGGTGGTAATTTGTGGCCGCAACGGGGCGGGCAAATCCACCCTGCTCAATTCCCTGCTTGGCAGACCCCGGACTTCAAGCGGCCAGGTCAAGTGGCTGGGCCAAAGAATCGAGCAACTATCGGTCAGCCAGATCGTGCGCGCCGGCATGGCGCTGGTTCCGCAGGAAAGAGGCGTCATATCGGAGCAATCGGTTGAAGCGAATCTGAGGTTATCGAGTGTGGGCCTGGGTTTGTCCGGGAAAGAATTCTCGATCAGGCAAGAAGAAATGCTGGATCGTTTCCCCAAACTCAAGCTACGCATGAACCAGTTGGCGGGCACGCTAAGCGGTGGTGAGCGACAAATGCTGGCGCTGGCGAAGGTGCTGATTCGCAGACCCAAACTGTTGTTGATGGATGAGCCGTCGATCGGGCTGGCTCCGACCATTCTGGAAGGTCTGCAGAAAATCATTGTCGATATCGGCCGTGATGGCATTGCGGTCCTGGTCGCAGAACAAAATGTCGGGTGGATTGCACCGCTTGCCACTCGCGCATATTTGCTTGAGTCCGGGACATTTGTAGCGCAGGGTCATCCAGAGGAGGTGATCCGGCGCGAACAACTTATCGAGAGCTTTTTGGGAAAAGAGTTGACACTGACGGACGCATAGACAGGAGCAAGACAGACATGGTTACCGACCCACAAATGGAACTTATCCGGCACCTGATCGAACAGGCGCACCGGCTTGCGGCTGACGATCACGTGATGGTGCGTGTCGCAGGCGAGCGTATCGCCGTCATACTGGCCGATCTTCTGTACGAAATCGATACCGATCTGGCGGAGGTCTTTTCTCTTCTTCCGGTGCAAAGGCGCGATTGAGTCTGCCCAACGGTCCGCTACTGAAACACCATTTTTCAAGAAGCCTCGCAATGCCCACTTTGAGAGTTATCAACCCCGCAATTGAAAACGCGTCGCGCCAGGAGCTGCTGGACCTTCAGGAG
>JAYTQD010000580.1:0-7899 GCA_043746935.1 Acidobacteriaceae bacterium
GTGTATGCGTTGGCGATTTCGTCGCTACCGCCTTCGACGCCGGAAGACACGGTCAACGGATTGTTCTACATCGCCCGTGCCGCGGCTCTCTCGACCGATCCGAAGGGCAAAGAGCAGATCACGAAATTTGGCCACAGCAAGTATGTGAAGTACCACGGTTCGGAGGAAGGCTGGGCCCAGTTGCTGGCGCAGGCCGCCAACACCCCGGCGCCCCCGGTGGGTTTTGCTATCACCAAGTACGTTCCACCAACGCTGGAACAACAGGCTGCGGAAATCGTCCAGAAGAAGCAGCCCAAGGACATGGATTTTGCCGAGTGGGAACTCGTTCTTTCGGAAGGGAAGCAGGAAGACAAAGACAAAGTCTGGAACGCAATCAAGGGCCAGCCCTTGCAGATGGTGGGCAGCGTGATCACCGTAACGCCGACCAAGGTGCAGCTGGCGGCGAGCGTGGACGACATTGAAGCGAAAAAGTTGGATATCGAGCTCACGATGACGGGTCCGATTCCGGCCAAGATGATGCCCAAGGAAGCGACCGACTTGCAGTTTGGCGGCGTGCCTGACAGCTATGTTCCGAAGCCGTTTGTGATGCAGATGATTAATGGCACACTGCTCACGAAAGCGGCTCCGGTGCATAAAGCTCCGGTGCATAAGAAGGCAGCGCACTAGAATTCGATCTCAAGCGCAGGTAAAGAGGGCGGGCTGTTTGCCGCCCTCTTTACTTTGCTTTTTGGTTTGCGGAATGGATCGAGCGCCTGTCAGCGGTTCGACATGGTTCGGATGCTGCCCAGCCCCAGCAATCGCTCGTCCGCAGTCACAAGCGTCAGGTCGAGAATCTGCGCAGTTGCCGCAAGGATGCGGTCTGCGGGATCCTGATGCAGGGGCAACTGGCGGGCCAACAGAGCTACTTGATGGGTGAACGGTGCTTCCTTTACACCGGCGGTCGCTTGTGCCATCCACTGGGCTAGGTCGCCTTCGAGATGGATTCTTCCCTTGAAGTTCAAGATGAGCGCTTCCCAAGTGCTGAACGGTGATAGCCAGAGTTCGTTGGTGTCTTTTTTCAGTTCCTCTGAAACATGTGCGCCTAGCTTTTTCGGGTCCAGTACCGCCCACAGCCAGATGTGGGTATCCATTAGCAGCTTCAATCGCGCAGAGACTCCCACTCATCTGGGTCGTTGGCTGGGGAAACTATATCGCCGAGGATTTGACCCGAGTCCTTCATGGAACCGATCCAAGAGGCGCGGTCGTGCTTGACCGTGGCCGGGACGATATCAGCTACCGGTTTCCCAAACCTAGTGACGCGCAACGGTTTACCGGTAAGACGGACCTGTTCGAGCAGGCCAAGGCACTTGGCCTTGAACACGGAGATGGAGACTTCGTTTAGGTTGTCTTCCATGGTCTTAATTGTAAACCATGGTCAATAAAATGGTCCACTACCGTGCCGCCTTGCGCTCCTGATTCATAAGCCTAGTGCTGCGGGAAGGTCGTTTGACGCCCTCCCGCAAGGGCTGGAGGTCGATTTTGAGCTCAGCCAGAGTGCGACTGAGGGTGTTGCGGTGCATACCGAGTTCACGGGCGGCGCGGCACTGGTTGCCCTTATTTTCCGCGAGCACGGCCAGAATGAAGCGCTTCTTAAACTCGCGCACGGCCTCGGAATAGAGGATATTGCTGTGGTGCATTTGCAGGACGAGTGTCTCAAGTTGGTCTTTCACAAGGAATACCTTTCGTTTTGTAATCGTCTTGCTTTTGGTCGTTCTGCAACTCGTTCTTGGTGCGGTCGTTAGGGAGAGGCGTGCTTGTCTCCGTGTTGCGCTCCGGCCTGAAACTTTGTTACCGCTTCGGCGCCTTGACGGAAGCGCGCGCGAACGTCGTAGGGCGCGAGCCAGCTGGCTCCCCGCGCGACTACGAGGAAATACGGTGCGAGCCGCGAGCCTTCCAGCCAGTTCGACTGCGGATTGAATGTGGTGAAACCCAACAGAACAACTGCTGCTGTTAAAGAGCCGCGAACCAAACCAAACGCTCCGCCAAGAATACGATCAAACCAGTGGAGTCCAACTTCTTTTAACAACCATCGCGCCAGCCGTCCAATGATCCCGGCCAAAATGATCACCGCGAGCAGGATGACGATGAATCCAATGATGTCGGCAATCCACTGCGACTTCACGTAGGGAGCAAACCAAGCCGCCACGACATGATACTCCCAAGCGGCCAACATGTAACCCACGATCAAGCCGGCCAGCGAAATGGCTTCAAACATGAAGCCTTGCGAGGCGGCCATGAGCACAGAAATGCCGATGATGGCGAGGATGACGTAGTCGGCTACGTTCACTGCGTGCTCCGTGGGAAAGCTTTACGCATGGAGTTCTCGTCCCGTAAGGCGGCGGTAGGCTTCGGTATATTTTTCGCTGGTCTTCATTGCAACTTCAGCGGGGAGCGCGGGTGCTGGCGGCTGCTTGTTCCATTTGATGGATTCGAGGTAATCGCGCACGAATTGCTTGTCGTAGGAATTCTGCGCCTTGCCGGGGGCGTAGGTGTCGACGGGCCAGAAGCGCGAGGAGTCCGGCGTGAGGACTTCATCGGCCAAGGTGATTCCGGCGGCGGTGTGGCCAAATTCAAACTTGGTGTCGGCGATGATGATGCCTTTTTGGCGGGCGTAGTTGGCGGCTTTCTTGTAGATGGTGAGCGTGAGAGAGCGGAGTTTTTCCGAGAGTTCGCCGCCGAGGATGCCGACCATGCGGTCGAAGGAAATATTTTCGTCGTGGCCGGTCTCGGCTTTGGTGGCCGGGGTAAAGATGGGTTCGGGAAGCTGATCGGAGTCGCGCAGTCCTGCTGGAAGCGGAATGCCGCAGACGCTGCCGGTGGCTTGGTATTCCTTCCATCCGGAGCCGGAGAGATAGCCGCGGGCGACACACTCAACGGGGAACATCTCCGCCAGCTGCACTAGCATAGAGCGGCCTTCGAGTTGGTCGGCATACTTTTGAATGGCCGCCGGATACTCTTTTACATTGGCCGTTGCAAGGTGATTGGGCACCACGTCTTTCAGAAAGTCGAACCAGAACATCGACATCTGCGTGAGCACGCGGCCCTTGTTGGGGATGCCGGTGGCCAGCACGTAGTCGAAGGCCGAGATGCGGTCGGTGGCGACGAAGAGCAGGTGCTTGGCGTCGACGTCATATACGTCGCGCACTTTGCCGCTGGCGCGCAGGTGGAGGTCGGGAAAATTGGTGGTGAGCAGGACGGTGTCGAGGAGTTCAGGCATAACTTAATTTTACGAGAAAAAGCAGAGAGGATCCTAACGGGTGGGAAAATTTTGTCAACCGGGAGAGGGAAGATTTTTTGGTTGACTTTTGGGCGGGCGATTTAAACCACAGATTGTCATTCCGAGCGCCTTTTTTCTGGCGCGAGGAATCTGCTCTTTGCCATTCAAACAATAACAGATTCCTCGCTCCGCTCGGAATGACAAATTCAAAATTGGCGGATTTCTTCCTGGGTGATCCCCAGTTCGGACAGAACCTGCTCGTGGGGAATGCTCTTGTTCTGTTTTGACCACTCTCGTGCTTCCCCAAGCGCTTTCTCGTCTTCGGCTGAGAGCGGTTCGTCGAGGTGCCCCAGGGAGTGCGGCCCATGCGCTCGAAGTCTTCGGCGCTGAGGCCAAAGTCGGCGAGAACGTCTTCGTTGGGGATGCCGGGTGCCCCAGGTTCGCGCCGCACTTTGGCGCTAACCCTTCGACAAGCTCAGGGCAGGCTCTGGGCCGAGAAACACTCTTGCGGATCCGCCGGAAGCTAGCAGTTCGCGATCCCGCGCGGTCCACTCGGACTCGATCTCAACCCTCCCCTCTTCGCGGAGGGAGTAATGACGAAAACTGCTCCATTCCCACTCCGCGGGCTCTCTCACCAAGCCTCTCTTCACCGGATTGAGATGGATGTATCCCAGTTTTTCGTCGAACTCTGCCGCGTCGCGGAATATTGCGGTCGGTCTTGCGGATCCGGCGGTAGCGTTTCTGCCAAAACGAACCCGTGTGGCGTAAGCGCTTGGTAAATGACAGCTTGAGAAAATGCATCGCGTCGGCCAGAGTTTCTGGAGCCGGTTCGCTGACCAGCAGATGAACGTGTTCGGGCATGACGACATATGCGTAAATCCGCATCCCGAAGCGCAGTCGCATGCGTTCGAGGCATTCAAGAAAGAGGTTGTAGATTTCCGGTGATGCGAACTTGGGGGTCCGCTGATAGCAACTGAAGGTGAGGAAGTGGGACTGGCCGGATTCGTGGAATCGTTTCAGTCCGCCTGTCATGCGGGTCAATATACGCCGGAGGACCGCCCGCTGTCAGTGACGGCCCAGGTTAGCGCCAAAGTGCGGCGCGAACCTGGGGCACCCGGCGAGATGTGAAGCTAAACCGAGGGGGCTGACCAGCCTTATTTTTTCTCCATCGCGGCAATTACTCGAGCGTCCGATCCAGCTTGCACACCGATTTCTCTTGACCAGTCCTTGTAGTCGGGCTTTGTCACTCGAATTGTGTGTTTACCAGCCGAAAGTCTCAGATTTGCCGGCGCGTTTCCGATAAACGTTCCGTCTGCATAAATCTCCGCACCATCAGGGGTACTTGCGACCGAAATTGTCGCAGCCTCTTCTGAGGCACTTGCAGTTACGACCCTTGGTTGTGTGCTTACGCGATCAGAAGCAGTAGCCTCTACCACTCGCGGCTGCGCATTCGCAGACTCATCAAATGCAGTGTGGTTCGCTTCTTTGGCTGTTGCTCCTTGAGTGGAGGCAAGGTCGCGAGTAAGCGCAAGTTTTTGTTGGGAAAACTCGTACTTTCCTTCCTGGGGATCTATCAACGTGATTGCCCCGTGTCCCTTCCAAGCGCCTGCTTGGATATCGACTCGCAAGTAATATGTCTGACCTGCCTTCGCCTCCAAGTCAATCCCGGTCGATTTATCGTTAGAGTTCACCCGGTGCTGCCCAGATGGAACAGTTACTTGTACACTCTCTCCATTGTGCAAGCGAGTAATTTCAACTTGGTCGATGAACACGGATGGCTTCAATGCCGAGCCTACATATCTACGAGGGCGATATATGCAGATCGTAACTGCGGAGCCAGTTTTTTGATCTTGCCCTATTGCCAAAGTGGGCGTCCACAGTAGCGACGATACCAGCAAGGCCGAAATGCCAATCGACGTTTTCATGGTGTTCTCCATTCGGGATTTGGGTCGTAACCAACCGTCAAAGTCTCCTTGTCAGAGTAGGCCACTCGACTTGCATAGTGGAGATGACTTCAGTAATGGGTAGAATACGGAAGGCGTTGACCGCTGGATTTTTACGAGGAGAGGCAATGGAAAACATCAAGATGATCGAGCAATTCTTCGTTCCAGATTGTCGGAGCGAGGCCCTCTCTCCACCGCTCGAAGATCAATATAAGCTGCTGGATCTTTTTCGCCTTCATGATGGCGTGCCGGATTCAGTTCGTAGCTACATGAATTCAGTCGTGACTCTATGGCTGTATGGCTGGCTTCATTATCCGTTTTATCCGATTGCAATCTTCCTTAGCACAACTGCTGTCGAGATGGCGCTCCAGGAGCGCTTCCCCGAGAGGCGCCGCGAAGGGCTTAAGAAGTTGCTCCAGACGGCAAAGAACGCTGGGCTGATTAGCGATGATGGATTCCCGAGTCTAGTTGAACGCCGTGAGACTGCTGCGATTTTGAGCGAGTCATCAACGAGTGGTATCGAGGTTAGTCCAATGCAGAGGCCCCAAAAGCTCTACGTTGACGAGATCATCGAGTCGTTGCCTAAGGTAAGAAACAGATTCGCACACCCAAAAGGAGAGCAAATCCTTCCCCCGGGTATGGCGGTGGATAGCCTGGTTGTCACATCTGAGATTATCAATCAGTTGTGGCCCCGGAACTGAGTCTGGGGCATAACTTGATGCAACCCCTACGCTGTCGCCCCAAACCGCACCGAAACGAGCTTCGAAACGCCCGGCTCCTGCATGGTCACGCCGTAGAGTACCGGGGCGGCGCTCATCGTCTTTTTGCTATGGGTGATGACTACGAACTGCGTTTTGATGCTCATTTCCTTGATGAGGTCGGTGAAGCGGCCGACGTTGGTTTCGTCGAGGGGGGCATCGACTTCGTCGAGGATGCAGAACGGGCTGGGAGCGAATTGGAAGATGCCCGCGAGCAGGGAAATGGCGGTGAGCGCTTTTTCTCCGCCGGAGAGTAGCAGCACGTTTTGCAGCTTTTTGCCGGGAGGCGAGGCTACGATATCGATGCCGCTTTCGGCGGTGTTGAGTTCGTCGGTGAGGCGCATGTAGGCTTGGCCGCCGTTGAAGAGCTTGGTGAAGATGCGCGAGAAATTTTCGTTGATCTTGGCGAAGGCTTCCTGGAACTTCTCGCGCGAAACGGTTTCGATTTCGCGAATAGTGTTGCGCAGGTTTTCGATGGCGTCGTAGAGGTCTTTGCGCTGCGCTTCCAGGAAGGCGTGGCGCTCGGAACTTTCTTTATATTCTTCGAGGGCCATCATGTTGACGGGGCCCATGTTCTCGAGGCGCGTGCGCATCTGGCGGTAGAGTTCGTCTTCCTGGGTGAGTTCGTCGCCGGTGACGCGGACGAGATCGGCGTCGGCCATGAGGTCTTCGTGAGGGGCGTTGAGTTCCTGGAGGCAGGTTTCGGACATGTGTTCGGCATCGGATTCGAGCTTGGCGGAGGCTGCGGCTAGCTCGCCGCGACGGTCGCGGGCGGCGTCGAGGGTTTGGCGGGCGGTGCGGATGATTTCCTCGAGCTCGGTGATGCGGGCGCGGATTTGGGTTGACTCTTCTTGCAGGGCGCGGACGCGTTCTTCGGAAGCGATCTTCTCTGTGGCCAGCGTGACTAGTTGTTCGGCTAGTAGAACGTTTTCGGCTTCGCGTTGCTGCTTTTCGGCGGCGGCGGAATCGACTTGGGCGCGGAGAGTGGTGCAACGCGCGGCCATTTCGGCGACCATGGACTCGATGCGTTCGAGGACAGCGGTGGCGGAGCGGTGGCGTTCTTCGAGCGAAGCCACACGGGCCATTTTCTGCGAAACGGTGTGGACGGCGCGGTCACGAGCTTCTCTTAACGCAGTGAGCAGCTCGAGGGCGGAAGACATTTCCAGTTCCAGCTTGCCGCGATGTTCTTCCATGGCGGAAAGCTGGTGAGTGCGATCGTCAATGGTGGTGGCCTGAGCCGCGCGTTCCTGGGCTAGGCGGGTGGTTTCCTTTTCGCAGGTGGCGAGGCGGTCGCGGGTGCGGGTAAGTTCGGTGTCGAGCTGTTGCAGCATGTGGCCCGAGGTCATGGCTTGCTTTTCGGCATCGCGGCATTCGACATCGAGGCGGTCGAGCAGGCCGGAAAGTTCTTTAATCTCTTTCGCTAGGAGCATCACGCGGCCTTCTTCGGTACGCAGCGTGTGTTCTAGTTCCGAAATCTGGCGAAGCAGGTCGCGAAGTTCGCGCTTCATGGAGAGAGGGCCCTCGGTGCGCTGGCGGCCTCCGGTGACCGTGACGTTGTGGAAGCACTCGCCGCTTTGCGAGAGGAAGAATGCGTCGGGATTGCTGAGGGCAAGATCGCGGGCATGGGATGCTTCGGGAACGATGTAGCCGTTACCGAGCTTGGGTAGGACGACCTCCAGGGATTTGCCGAAGCCATTTAAGACGCGAATGCAATTCTTCATGGGCACAACGCCGTGGTTTTCGGGTTCGCGCCGCGCGTTTTCGTCCATCACGAAGGAGAACTTGGCTTGCGAGTCGTTGGGGTGTACCAGGAAGGTGGCGCGGCCGTCGACATCGGACTTCAAAAGGCGCATGCCTTCGTTCGCGGTGTCCCACGATTTGACGACGATGTAGTTCAGTTCGTCGCGCAGGAAGTCTTCGACGACGCGCTCGTAACGCGGGT
>JAYTQD010000581.1:0-2963 GCA_043746935.1 Acidobacteriaceae bacterium
GACCGCGGCTCATGACCTGAACGCGGCTGGCTCGCGGCCGGCGGATCTCCTCGTAACGTTGCAGAGCATGTCGTACCGAACTCCGGTCCGCACTACGCAAGCAACTGGCCAGCACGACGGCATCCTCGATGGCTTGCGCGGCGCCCTGCGCAAGGAATGGGAGCATGGCGTGGGCGGCGTCACCGAGCAGGCTGATACCGCCCACAGTCCACCGTTCAAGTGGATCTCGGTCATAAAGAGCCCAACGCTTGGTTTCACTGGCTGATCTGATCAACTGGTGCAGGCGATCGTCCCAGCCCTCGAATTCTTTAATTAAGTGCGAGATCTCACCATCGGCTGTCCATGACTCGGTCCGCCAGTCGCCAGCCGGAACGACGGCGACAACGTTGACCAACTGGCCGCCGGAGATCGGATAGTGCACGAAGTGGCGTCCGGGACCTAACCATAGTGTATGAACCGGGCGAAGGGCCATATTCGGAGCCTTATTCGCCGGGACCAGGCACCGAAAAACACACAGTCCAGAGAAACGCGCGTCGATCTTCGGGGCGACCGCTCGCCTAACAGTCGAGTGAATGCCGTCCGCGCCAATGACCACGTCCGCCGTGATCTTGGCCTCCTGGTCCGCTCTGGTGGCGAAGGTCAGCTCCACTTCGTGCTCGTCTTGATTGACGTCGACGCAGCGGTGATCCAAGCGGAGCAGTTGTTGAGGGAGCGCTTGCTGAAACAGGGTCAGCAGATCGGCCCGGTGGGCCACATAGCAGTGCGCGCCGTAGAGCCGCTCGCACTCTGCACCCATCGGCTGGACGAACAGCACGCGGCCGTTCTCCCAGCGCCGAAACTCCCAAGCCGCGTCGAGACGAACTGCGAACGTCAAGAGTTTATCCGCGAGGCCAATCTCACCCAGCGGACGCACCATGTTCGGCGGAACCACGATTCCCGCACCGATCTCGCGTAGGTTCGGCGCCTGCTCATAGACCGTCACGTCCAGTCCCGCCTTCCGCAGGAACAACGCGGCACCCAGACCACCGAGGCCGCCACCGACTATTGCGATTCGCGGCGTCATTGAAGCCAGATTGCCTCAAATTTAAAATATCGAATAGCTGCCGGTGGCGGAAGGCAGCTGTGAGTCTAGGCACTGTCCTGGTCAATCCTGCTCTTCAGTGGGCACGTCGAGCGCGAAACAATCGACTGCTATTCGATGCTTCGATCCGAAACGAAGGCCGCCGTAGTCAATCAAGGAATTCTGGCGCCAGACCCGAGTTGGCTGACCCGAGATGACCTGAGAACGCTTGGGACGCTATGAGACACGGTGAGATTTCTCGGCCCGCCAAAATCACTAGAATTTCGGCAGAGAATCTCGTAACATATTGATATTAAAAGAGCACATTGCCGGAGCGAGAGAGGGATTCACATCATCTCCCGATAGTGCTGTTTTCGAAAGAGTTTTTGGAGCTCCCTGAATTCCAGTACCATCAAAAATACCATAAAAAAATCAAACCTAAATGCCGGGATACGAACCCTCAGCGGCGCGCATTAAAACCGAAAAGCCGACACGGAGCAACTACCCCTGGCCCCTTGTGACGCACCCATGGCAATCCTGATCAATCCGCCGCGCTGAGCGAGGCAGAACTCAAATCCCTAATTGCCGCTCATTAATTCCCAATTGGCCGTTGCCGAATTCCCAATTAGCCGTTACTCTTGGACAATCATGTACGCGCGCTACGCTGAATCTCAAGTCCGCAGGGCACTACGTGACACGCGTGTAGTGGCAATCAGTGGCCCACGGCAGGCCGGCAAAACCACTCTCTCACGCCGATTCACGCGGCAGAGCTTGAAGTTTTTCACGCTCGACAATCAACCCACACTACAAGCTGCCAAGTCCGATCCGGTCGCGTTCATTCAAGGAATTGATCGTGCGGTGATAGACGAGGTGCAACGTGCACCGGATCTGATGCTGGCCATTAAGCAAAGCGTGGATGAAGATCCACGCCCCGGTCGCTTCCTGTTGACCGGATCAGCCAACTTGCTGACGATCAAGACAGTTCGCGACTCCCTTGCCGGCCGGATCGAAGTCGTTCCTCTCTATCCACTGGGTCGCAGCGAACGGTTGCGGCTAAAGCGGCCTCGATTCCTGGCAAAGATATTTCAAGGTCAGACGCCGCTACCACACGAATCGCTCACTGGCGAAGAACTACTGAGCCTCGTTGTCACTGGCGGTTACCCGGACGCCATCAAGCGTCGCAGTGAGCGGCGGCGCCAGGATTGGTATCACGCGTACATCCACTCGATAGTGGAACGTGACCTTCCCGAAGTCGCGGATCTCATCAAACCGGGCCAAATTCCGCGTGTACTCGAAATTGCAGCTCGCTTCGCCGGCCAACTGACAAACCTCTCCGAAATTGGACGGAGCACCCAGCTCGACCACAAGACAGTCGATCACTACCTTCGCGTTCTGGAGCAACTGTACTTACTGCAACGCCTTGAACCGTGGTTCCGAAACGAATTATCGAGGCTCGTCAAAACCCCAAAATTGCATTTCATAGACGCCGGACTGCTCGCTGCGTTGCGAGGGCACTCCATCGCCAGAATACGAACAGATCGGCACTTGTTCGGATCGCTGCTGGAGACTTTCGTATTCTCGGAGTTGCTCAAGATGTCATCGTGGTCGGATGAGCGCGTGTCGATGTTTCACTATCGCGACCGGGATGACTTCGAAGTGGATTTCGTGCTGGAAAATACAGCAGGTGAAGTGGTCGGGATTGAAGTAAAGGCTGCTGCCTCAATTACGCGACGCGACTTCGGTGGCCTTGAACGACTTGCATCCGCAGCCCGAACTTCATTTGTGCAAGGCATTTTGCTCTATAACGGAGAACAAACGTTAGCATTCGGCGAGAAGCTGAAAGCGGTTCCAATAGCCGCGCTTTGGGCCTGACGGGGCATTCAGGATCTCCTAAAAAGACCCG
>JAYTQD010000582.1:0-1013 GCA_043746935.1 Acidobacteriaceae bacterium
CCCAGACGATCTTTGGTGCGTGCGCCGTTGGATTCCGAATCGCACCGAAGAGACCGACCATGAGGTTGGCGATGCCCTTCTGCTCGCTAAGCTCCGTATCAGTCGTCAGCGAATTAAAAGCCACGACTGGTGCTTTCGTAGAGAACGCTGTGTTTACGAGTTCTGCTCCATCTGTACCAAGACCTGACAGGTCGCGGATGCGCTCCGCAAGACCTTTCACGGCTTCGAGCACCGCGTGAAAGTAGTTTTCCTCAAGCAACTCGGCTCGACAGTACTTGAAGACTTCCGTGTGGGTGCCGCGCGTTTCCAAGATGGACTTTAACCTTCCGGCGCGAGCACGAGCGCCCGCAAGAGTGGACTCGCGTGTGGTGTGAATGACCTTTCCATCTTCTCGTACGTTGAAGCCCGAGAAGGAAAGCAACACGTTCAAGTCGTCGCGCCGCGAGGCGAAGAGTTCTGGGTCCGCTGTATATCGCACCGGGTTCATGGCACGATTTATGAACATGACCAGGTGATTGCCGACCTGATGTGTGTTCTGGGCCAGCGCCAAAGCATTGAACAGCCGCTTCCATTTTGTAGTCCCCGGATCTGGGTCCGTGATACCGATATCTGCCAGGATGTACCCAATCTCGTCGCCCTTCAAGCCGCTCGTTGTGTCGGCAAGCACTCTACACGCCGCTTCAAGTTGCGAGGCGTCGAAGCACGGTATATGTTCCATGTGCGGGGCGGTCTAACGTGATGTAGATCGTCGGATATTCTGGGCTCCCAGAATATCCGACGGGATATACATGAACGGTGCCTTCGGATTTCGTTGACCCAACAAGTGGCAAGGCGAATGCTGCCGTGGTTTGTAGCCAATTTCCCAAGAACTCAATTTCATATCCGTTCCTTTAAACCCTGTCGCCTATCGTGGCGAAATTCAGTCAACGCCGAGTTCGCTTTCCCAGTGGGTTATCTCGCCTGACTATAGCCCAGTGGACCACGCGCCAGAATGTCGGTTCCCGCTGCATAGC
>JAYTQD010000583.1:0-19416 GCA_043746935.1 Acidobacteriaceae bacterium
TTGGTGCCGGGAGGGGGGGTCGAACCCCCAAGGGCCGGAGCCCGGCGGATTTTGAGTCCGCTGCGTCTGCCAGTTCCGCCATCCCGGCTTAAGGTCGTAACCTTCATAACCTGAAGAGAAATCAAGCTTAATGGATACTTTCAGGCTTTGCAACTTGCGTCTTTTGACTGTCACCGTGACCGAAACGTGGCTCCTTTCGGTGGCGTAGCCCGTCACAGGCGCTGGAGTTTGCAGGGAGTGCTAGAATAGGTATGTTGCGCAAAGAATTACAATTCGTGTCAATCGCGTTAGCGATCATCGTATTCTCTCTTCCAGTATCGGCTTGTCTGGCGCCAGCTGCGGTGATGAGTATGGAGCAACGCGAGTGCTGCCAAAAAATGGCTGGCCGCTGCGAGACATCTACGATGCCGAGTTCGCACTCGTGCTGCCAACGCCCTGTCTCGGATCAAGTAGTTACGGCTTCAAAAATCCGGAGTAGCGATTTCGGCTTGGCGATTGTTGTGCTTGCCGAAGCAATTCCTCCTTTTCCCCGTCCGCTGCGTGGAATCGGCGCGGGTTCGTTCGAGTCCCCGCCGGAAAGTCCTCCGCAAATCGTCAGCGTCCTTAGAATCTGATTCCTTCGCCGCCCTAGGGAGTGCGAAGACGCCGTAGTGTGTCTTCGCGTGGTTTCATCTCCAAACGTGCGAGGGAAACATGACGAAGTTCAGCCAAATCTATTTGTTTGTTCTATGGGCGGCATCGGCTTTTGGCCAGACCGCGCCAGTGAGTTTGCAGGTGCTCATGGCGCAAGCGCGGCAGAATAACGCCGCAATCCAGGCTGCAGAACGTTCTATCCAGACTTCCGAATATGGCCCCAAGCAGGCGTCGGCGCTGCCGGACACGGAAGTCATGGTCCAGAGCTTTACGGTGGGCAGTCCACGGCCATTTGCCGGATACAGCAAAAGTGACTTCGCCTACATCGGTTTTGGCGCATCGCAGGAGCTTCCCTATCCCGGCAAGCGCGCTCTGCGGGGCGACGTGGCACAGCATGGAGTCGCCATCTCCCGCGCTGAGAAAGAGGCGGTTACCTGGGATGTGCTCACCCGCCTCAAGGTGGCGTACTTCCAGCTCGCGGCGTCGCAACAACTCGTTGCCGTGCTCGAAAAAAACCGCCAGCTCGCCGACGAAATCGAGCAGGCGGTCGAAATCCGCTACCGTGTCGGGCAAGGAACCCAGCAGGACGTGCTTCGGGCGCAGTTGGAGCGCACCAAGCTCCTCAACGACCTCTCCATGCAGCGCCGCGTGAGCGCTCAGGCTCAGGTCGTCTTGAAAGCGCTGCTGAATCGCCCACCCGAATCCGTCGACATCGCTCCGGAGCCAAGTTCCTCCCGCCGCATCCCAGAACCTGCCGCACTCTATGGCAAGCTCCGTCAGAGCAATCCCGACTTGCAGGTCAGCGCCGAGCAAGTGTCTCAGAGTCAGGCTGCCGCCACTCTCGCCAAGCGGGAACAGAAGCCCGATTTCGGCGTTCAGTATGTATGGCAGCACAACGCGGACAACTTTCGCGACTACTACATGGGCACGTTCTCGCTTAAATTTCCTAACCGTTCTCGCGTGCGTGCCGCCGAAGCCCAGTCGCAGGCCAAGCTTACACAGGCGGAAGCGGAAAAGGAATCACGCTTGAAGCAAATGGAAAGCGACCTGGGAGAACAACTCGCGATTGTGCAAGCTTCCAACGAACAACTGACGGTTTACGAACAAGGGCTGATCCCGCAAAGCGAGTCAGCGCTGAACGCCGGGTTGGCTGGATACCGCGCGGGGAAACAGGACTACCAGGGTTTGCTGGGTTCGTACAACGAAACGCTCCGCCTCGCGATGGAACGCGAACGTACGCTGGCCGAGCATGAGACCGCCATCGCACAAATCGAGCGCCTTATCGGGGAGGATCTGCAATGAACTACCGCAAACTGTTTATCGCCGCAGTCGTTCTCAATTTGGCACTGACCATGGCCGCGTATTGGTTTTGGCGCTCTTCGCAGAGCGTAAAACCCACGGAAACCGCGACTGTGGAACATCCGCCGATGGAGGGGTTCACTCCCGCTCCAACCGAGGGCGCTCCTATGACGCTTGCCCCGATTGAGCTTTCTCCGGAACGCATGCAGAGCATCGGCGTGCGCACGGGGCGAGTCGAGTACAAGACGATGGCTTCTGAGATTCGCGCTACCGGCACGGTGGACGTGGATGAGCGGCGCACCGCCTATGTGCAGAGTCGCTATCCAGGCTGGGTGAAGGATGTATTTGTTAACTCAAATTATCAATTCGTAAAAAAGGGAGAGCCGCTCTTCACGATTTACAGTCCCGAACTCGTCGCGAGCGAGCAGGAGTATTTGCTGGCGAAAAATAATGCCGGGCATCTCGGCCAGAGTTCTGTCGAAGGAGTGTCTTCCGGCGCGGATACCTTGTTGCATGCTTCGCGGGAGCGGTTGCTGCAATGGAATCTGTCGGAGCAAGACATTGCGAAACTGGAAGCCAGCGGGAAACCGCCGCAAAATTTTACATTCGCTTCTCCGGTTTCGGGTTATGTAATTGAGCGCATGGCGCTGCCCAATGTGTATGTGCAACCAGAAATGCGTTTGTACTCCATCGCCGATCTCTCGTCGGTGTGGGTGAACGCCCAGATCTTTCAAGAGGACGCCGGCAAGGTGAAGCCTGGGGATTCCGCGGACGTCACGGTGGATGCCTACCCCGGCCGTGTGTTCCACGCGCATGTGGAGCAGCTGCTTCCGCTGGTCGACGCAACCACCCGCACTCTGCGCGTCAGACTGGCGATGCCGAACCCGCATCTTGTTCTGAAACCTGGGATGTTCGTGAATGTCCGGTTGCGGGCTGCGCTCGGACGCCAGCTGTTTGTCCTGGCTTCCGCGGTGTTGCAGGCGGGAAGCCGTCAAGTTGTTTTTGTGTCTCGAGGCCCAGGCTCGTTCGAGCCGCGTGAAGTGCAGCTCGGGACGCGTAGCGACGAAGGCTTCGTCGTACTCAAGGGACTGAAGCTTGGTGACACGGTCGCGACCTCGGCCAACTTCTTGATTGATTCAGAAAGCCAGCTTCAGGCCGCCGCCGGAGCCTACACTCCTCCTCCTCCGGGTGCTGGAGCGGCTGCGGCGATGAATGGATTGGAGCAGCAGGCTTCCGCCGAACTAACCACAGATCCATCGCCTGCAAGTAAGGGCAAGGACCGCGTGCGCGTGAAACTCACCGGGGTAGACGGCAAACCGCTCGCTGGCGCCCATGTCACCGGTCGCTTCTTCATGGCTGGTATGGCCGAGATGGGCATGGCGCCGATGAATGTGACAATCCAGCTCACGGACCAGGGCAACGGAGTTTACGCGGGTGACGTCGAACTCGGCTCGGGAGGCACGTGGCAGGTCACGGTCACTGCGGAGCAAGGTGGAAAAACAGTCCTGGCCAAGCGCCTGACTCTGGCCGTGACAGGAGGCATGTAACCCATGATCCCTCGTGTCATTGATTGGTGCGCGCGCAATCGATTCCTTGTCTTCATTGGCGTTCTGTTTCTGGTGCTGGGCGGTATCTGGTCTTTGCAAAGAGTGCCACTCGATGCTCTGCCGGACATCTCCGATGTGCAAGTGATTGTGCATACCTCTTGGCCCGGGCAGCCGCCGAGCCTTCTTGAAGACCAAGTCACGTATCCCATTGTTACGGCCTTGCTTGCCGCGCCCCACGTAAAAGCGGTACGGGCCACGACTATGTTCGGCGATTCCTACGTTTATGTTGTCTTTGAAGATGGCACCGATATCTACTGGGCGCGTTCGCGAGTTTTGGAATACATCCAGCAGCTCAGCGGACGGTTGCCCGCAGGCGCTGCACCCATGATCGGGCCGGACGCCACCGGCGTGGGATGGGTTTTCGAATATGTGCTGATTGATCGCACGCACCAGCACAGCCTCGCCGATCTGCGTTCTTTGCAAGACTGGCATGTTCGGTATCAGCTCGCGACCGTGCCCGGAGTCGCGGAAGTGGCGAGCATCGGCGGTTTCGTCAAGCAGTATCAGGTTCAGCTCGATCCCAACCGTCTGCTCGCCTACGGCATTCCACTTTCTACGGTGATTGACCGCGTGCGCGCCAGCACCAACGAAGTTGGCGGACGCGTATTGGAGATGAATGGCGCGCGCTACATGGTGCGCGGTCTCGGATATTTACGCTCGCTCAGTGATTTAGAAAATGTGCCCGTGATGGCAAAGAACGGCACACCCGTGCTCTTGCGCCAGTTAGGGACCGTTACCTTTGGCCCTGAAATCCGCGAAGGTGTCGCAGAGTGGCAAGGAGAAGGCGAGGCAGTAGGCGGCATCGTAGTGATGCGCTACGGCGAAAATGCTCTGAACGTAATTAACGGAATCAAGAAGAAAGTCGCCGAGATTGCTCCTTCGCTGCCTGCTGGTGTCGAGATCCATGCTGGCTATGACCGCTCGGGCCTGATTGAGGAATCCATCCACACCCTGCAACGCGACCTGCTGGCCGAGTGTGCCGTTGTTAGCTTCGTGACGATTGTTTTCTTGTTCCATTTCCGCTCAGCGCTGGTCCCCATTCTTACCTTGCCGGTCGCTCTGCTGGGCGCGTTCGTGCCCATGTACCTCCTGCACCTCAGCAGCAACATCATGTCGTTGGGCGGGTTTGCGCTCGCGATTGGCGTTCTGATCGACGCGGCCATTGTGATTGTCGAGAACGGCTATCGTCATCTCTCGGAAGCTGGCCCGGTTACCGAAAGCGAGCGGCGGCGAATTCTCATTGATGCGGCCAAGCAAGTTGGGCCGGCATTGTTTTTCTCACTTCTCATCATCGTAGTTTCATTCTTGCCGGTCTTCCTGCTGGAAGCACAGGAGGGCCGCATGTTTCGGCCGCTGGCGTGGACGAAAACGCTGTCCGTGGCCTTGTCGTCTTTCCTGGCCATCACAGTTGTTCCCGCATTGATGCTCATCTTCATCCGAGGGAAGCTGCGTCCGGAGTCGCAAAACCCGGTGTCGCGATTCACGCAGGCGCTGTATTTGCCGGTTCTTCGGTTCGCGTTGCGGCGGCCGTGGCTGACCATTGCCCTCAACCTGATTTTTCTCGTGGCGACGATTCCGCTCGCATTCCGTCTGGGCAGTCAGTTCATGCCACCGCTCTATGAGGGTTCGACGCTCTACATGCCAACGTCGCTCCCAGGAATCGGGATTACCCAGGCCACCCAGCTCTTGCAGGAGCAAGATCGGATGATTCGCAGCTTTCCCGAAGTCGACAGTGTCTTCGGTGTCGTGGGCCGTTCTGACAGTTCCACCGATAACGCTCCGCTCGACATGTATGACACAACGATCATGCTGAAGCCGCGCGAAAAGTGGCGCGCCGGCATGACTTACGAGAAGTTGATCGCTGACATGGATGCGAAGTTGCAATTCCCGGGACTCTCGAACACCTGGACGATGCCGGTGGAAAACCGTCTCGACATGCAACTCACCGGTATCAAGACGCCCATCGGCATGAAGATTCAAGGAAGCAACGTGGAAGGAATTCAGGCGGCCGGGGCTCGCATCGAGCAACTGCTGTCCCGCCTGCCCGACGTGCGGGCGGTTTTTGCCGAGCGTGTTTCGCAGGGCTTCTACCTTAACATCGAAGTCAATCGTTTGGAAGCGGCTCGATACGGGATGACCGTCGAGGATGTGCAGCGGGCCGTACAGTCCGGCATCGGCGGCGAAGATATCGCTCAAAATGTCGAGGGTCGCGAGCGCTACCCCATCAACGTGAGATATCAGCGGGACTTTCGCGATACGCCAGAAGAGTTGGCTCGTGTGCTGGTGGAAGCGCCTACTGGCGCGCAAGTGCCTCTCGGTTCTGTTGCCCACATTTCGTTCTCGCACGGCCCGGCGATGATTCGCGACGAAGAGGGGCAACTTACCGGATACGTCTTTATTGACCTCAAGACGCGAGACTACGGTGGTTTTGTGGACCACGCCAGCAAGCTGTTGTCCCAGGAACTCAAGCTGCCGGTCGGCTTCACCTACCAGTGGTCGGGAGAATACGAATTTCAGTTGCGCGCCAAGGAACGGCTCAAACTGATTTTGCCTGTCGTTTTCGCTGTAATCTTTCTCTTGCTGTATTTGGTATTCCGTTCCGTTTCCGAAGCCCTGGTTCTGATCTTTCCAACGATCTACGCGATCAGCGGAGGTCTGCTCCTGCAATGGCTTCTCGGTTACAACTTCAGCGTTGCGGTCTGGGTGGGATACATCGCTTTGTTCGGCATTGCTGTCGAAACCGGAGTGGTGATGGTCGTGTATTTGCACGAGGCTCTGGACAAGCGAATGGCGTCCAAGGAGCCGCTCACCGATGAAGCAATCCAGGACGCGGTGATTGAGGGCGCGGTGCATCGGCTTCGGCCAAAACTCATGACGGTCACGGCGGTATTGGCCAGTCTTGTGCCGATCCTCTGGGAAAGCGGAATTGGTTCCGATGTAATGAAGCCAATCGCTGCGCCCATCGTGGGAGGGATGATCACCTCCACCATCCATGTCTTGATTCTGGTGCCGGTGTTCTTCGCGCTGATGAAAAAACGAATGTTGCGACTTGGCACACTGCGGAAGCCGGCTGCGTTCGTGTCAAGCTAGTGTTTGTGGGGAATGGCGTGAAGGTGCTCGTCAGGCAGTCCCCACAGTGCGAAACCCAGCAAATTCGCGGCTCGTGACACAATGTTTCATGCCCAGTCAGCCCCACATTCCCGAATTCCTCTACGGTACGGCCTGGAAAGAAGACCGTAGCGCCGCCCTTACCGAGCTGGCGATTCGGGCGGGGTTTCGCGGCATCGATACGGCCAACCAGCGGCGGCATTATTTTGAAGCCGGAGTGGGCGAGGGTTTAGCGGCCGCGTATCGCGATGGGATCGTCACCCGCGAAAATCTTTTTCTGCAAACGAAATTTACGTATCAGCCCGGGCAGGATCATCGGTTACCTTACGATCCGACGGCCAGCCTTTCCGTGCAAGTCGCGCAGTCGATGGCGAGTTCTCTAGAACATCTGGGTGCCGACTACGTCGATAGCTACGTGCTGCACGGGCCGTCGTCGAACCACGGTTGGACCGAGGAGGACGCCGAAGTTTGGCAGGCAATGCGGAAAGAGCGCGACGCTAAACGGACGCGGCTGCTCGGCGTAAGCAATGTTTCTCTGCGACACCTCGAGCAGATGGCGGCGGACGGCGAAGCGCCGGCATTTGTGCAAAACCGCTGCTACGCTCGCTTGGGCTGGGATCGCAACGTGCGTGCGTTTTGCCACGAGCGCAATATCGTCTATCAGGGATTCTCCCTGCTGACCGCGAATCAAGAGGTGCTGCGCCATCCGCAGGTAACCGATCTAGCGACCCGTGCCAACGCCACGGTAGCCCAGGTGGTATTCAGCTTTGCCCGCGCGGTCGGGATGCTGCCGCTCACCGGCACCTCTGACGCTGAGCACATGCGGCAGGACTTAGCCAGCACCACGGTGGAACTGCCGCCCGACGTGGTACGCGCGATTGAGGGGATTGCCGGGTAACGCAGGCCTCCTATGCCCCCAAAGCCGTACAATCAAGGGAGTGGCCTCTCTCGCCACCCACCATGCGCCGAGTCTATTTCGACAATAACGCGACCACGCCTCTGCTGCCGGAAGTCCGCGCGGCCATGGAGCCGTATTTCTCCGAGCACTTCGGCAACGCCTCCTCCATCCATCACCACGGGCAGGAGACGCGTTCCGCTGTCGAACAAGCCCGCGAATCGGTGGCCAAGTTGCTTGGATGCCGCGCGTCGGAGATTGTGTTTACCAGTGGTGGGACCGAAGCCGACAATCTTGGAATTTTTGGTGTCGCCGCAACCGGCGATCACGTGATTACATCGACCATTGAGCATCACGCAGTGCTTTTTTCGGCGCATCGCTTGGAAGAAATGGGCTGCGCTGTCACCTACGTCCCGGTCAACGGCGGGGGCCTCCTCGATCCCGACGCTGTTCGTCGAGCGCTGCGTCCCAACACCAAGCTCATCTCCATCATGATGGCCAACAACGAGACTGGCGTGGTGCAGCCCGTCGAAGCGATTGGCAAGATTGCCGCGGAGGCGGGTGTCTATTTCCACACGGACGGGGTGCAGGCCGTTGGCAAAGTGCCGCTCGACGTGAATCGTATTGGCTGTCACCTACTTTCCATTTCCGGCCACAAGTTTCACGCGCCGCAGGGGGTTGGCGCGCTCTATGTGCGGAAGGGAACTCGCCTGCAGCCCATGCTCTACGGAGGGCGGCATGAGCGCCAACGCCGTGCTGGTACGGAAAACGTCGCGGGAATTGTGGGTCTGGGCAAGGCCGCCGACATCGCCGTGGCTGGGTTTGCGGACGGCAGCGTTCAGAAGATGGCTGCGTTGCGCGACCGCCTAGAGTCGGAGGTACTGGCTGCGACCGAGTCTGCTGGTGTGAATAGCGGCGGCGCGCCGCGCGTGCCGAATACGACGAACATTTATTTCGATCACATTGAGGGAGAGGCGCTGATCATCGCGCTGGATCTGAAGGGACTGGCGGTCTCAACCGGGGCGGCCTGTTCCTCGGGAGCGACCGAGCCGTCGCACGTGCTTACGGCGATGAATCTGCCGCCGGATCGGGCGCGCGCCAGTATTCGTTTCAGTTTAGGAAAACAAAATACGCAAGAAGAAATTGACTTTGCCATCAGCATCGTCCCGGGTACCGTAGCGCGTCTCCGCGACTTATCTCCTATTTGGAGAAAGAAGGTTCTAGCCGTAACCTAAGTAAATATGCGGGTGCCCGTCCTTGTCGCGCGAGCGACAGGGCGGGGAACTTTAGCCGATAGCCCCTTGATGTCCACGCCCACCATCGCCGTCGCCATGTCCGGAGGAGTCGATTCCTCCGCTGTCGCGGCCATGCTGCGCGCCGAGGGCCATAGCATCGTTGGCCTCACCATGCAGCTCTGGAACCAGCGCCGCCTCTCCGGGCACGCCGGTATGCCCGAGTCGGTGCAGGGGCGGTGTTGCTCGATCGACGACGTCTACGATGCTCGCCGCGTAGCTGAGACCATCGGCATTCCTTATTACGTCGTTAATCACGAAGCCCGCTTCGAACGCGATGTGGTGAAGCCATTTGTCAGCGAATACCTGGCGGGACGCACGCCCATTCCGTGCAGTCTGTGTAACAACTTCTTGAAGTTCGATGAGTTTCTGGTGATGGCGCGGCAGATTGGAGCCGAAAAGATCGCGACCGGGCACTATGCGCGTGTTTCATATTCGGAGTCGACAGGGCGCTGGGTCTTGCAGCGTCCAATGGACCGCGCCAAGGACCAGACGTATTTCCTGTTCGGCCTCACGCAGGAGCAGTTGAGCCGGACGTTGTTCCCGCTGGGCGGCATGACCAAGGCCGAGGTGAGGGAAGTGGCGCGTCGGCACGGTCTTGCTTCGGCGGAAAAGCCCGAGTCGCAGGAAATCTGCTTCGTTCCCGGCGGCGACTACAAGCGCTTTATCGAGGCCTATCTCGAAGAGCAGGGCGAAGCACTGCCCGATTCTTCTGGTGAACTCGTTTCAACTACAGGCCAGACCATCGGAGAGCACGGCGGCATTCACAACTTTACGGTGGGCCAGCGTAAGGGGCTGGGTGTAGCCACAGGCTCGCCGCTGTATGTCATCCAAATTAAGCCCGCGTCAGACCCGGCTGCGAATCAGGTTGTCCTCGGCCCCGATGAGTTGCTCTACTCGAAGACTTTGCGCGCTCGTGACTTGAACTGGATTTCCATTGCGTCGCTCACCGAGCCGCTCCGCGTCAGCATAAAAATCCGCCACCGCCACGAGCCGGCTATGGCCCGAATCGAGAACACCGCCCCCGGCGAAGTCACTGCGACCTTCGACGAACCCCAGCGCGCCATCACCCCGGGCCAGGCCGCCGTCTTTTATGACGGAGACACCGTGGTCGGCGGCGGCTGGATCGCCTAAGGCAACTCTGATTGGGTCTCGAACCTATTTTCTTCCTGTCATCTTGAGCGCAGCATTCGCGCGCGCCAGCGCGGGAATGCGCAGTCGAAAGACCCCGTACCCTCGCCCTGACCTCACTCTCACAAGCTTTCTCACCGTGCCGCCTATTGATGGGAAACTGACGATTCGTAATCCCTTCCGGTAGAAACCCTAACTGGTACCGTGACTGCGTGAAAATGCAGGCGGGTGGCCCAGGCTTTTGATCCCTCTATCCTCATTCCGGAAAGATGGGTGCCCCACCCTTGCTACCCTGTGCCTAGTCCCGACACATCCTTTACACGATGTAAAGAATGTCATGGGACTAGAACTGGTTTCATAAATACCTGAGCGTGATGAGTAAGCAGGTAAGATGAAAGAAATCGCTGTAGACGCTGAGAATGCGGTCTTGGCGCACGAGCAGGCGGCGAAAGTTTTGTGGCCAGGCGAAGGTACGTTCCACCTTCCAGCGTTTTTTGTAGCGGCGCTGCGGCCATCGGCGATAAGTCTTGCATTCACTCGCATACGGATATACAATTCTATATGTATATCCAAGGAGCTGCTATGCAAGTCTCGAAATGGGGAAACAGCCTAGCCGTGCGCTTGCCCGCGGCAGTTGTCGATGCCCTGGAGCTGAAGGAAGGCGATCAGATCGAGATTCGGATCGCTCAGGACCGCGTCTTCGAACTGGCCAAGGATCGCAGCAAACAACGTGCGCTGGCTCGTCTGCGCAAGCTTCGCCGCCCCTTGCCGCCTGGGTTCGTCTTGGACCGGGTTGAAGCCCATGAAAGGTAATAAGGGTAGAGCCTTCTTCGATACGAACGTGCTCATCTACGCCGTTGCGCAAGATGATCCGCGTGGCAGTCAGGCGGAAGAGCTACTCGCGGCGGGCGGCGTACTCAGCGTGCAGGTGTTGAACGAGTTTGTTTCCGTGGCTCGTCGCAAGATGCAAATGTCTTGGCCGGACGTAACAGAAGCGCTAGGTGCGATTTTGGATCTCTGTCCTTCTCCACTCCCCATCACAATGGAGACGCACCAGGAAGCATTGCGAATCGCCGCCACGTACGGGTACGGAATCTACGATGCCCTGGTAGTATCGTCCGCCCTAGAGTCCGAGTGTGTTGTTCTATATTCCGAAGACTTTCAGGATGGCCAAGTCATGGATGGGAAACTGACAATTCGGAATCCCTTCCGGAAATCCCGATAGACATGTCTAACTTACCAACCCCACCATCATGGGCTTGGTAGTAGGCGCCGCCGATCCTTCCTTCGGTTCCACGGTAATGGCGAATCCCTTGGCGGAAACGCCTGCCGCAAGCGGTGGGTTCACGACAACGCCGCTGCCTTTGTTATCAGGACGGAACACTCCAGCGGGCACGGGATTGCCTTCGCTAGGCAGCAGCCAGAGTTCATACGCTCTGTCATCCGGCAACGCGGGCAGATTGCTGGCGACGAAGAGCAGCTTGCCGCTGGATTGCACATACACAGCTTTACCCTGCGGCTGCGGATGGTCCTTCGCCAGAACCAGCGTTACTGGCTGCGCGCCCGGCCCGGTGAAAGCTGCGAAGCTATCGCGCACGCGTTGCAGTTCTGCATTCTGCGCAGCGGTCTTGGTCTGCAATCCGGCGACCTCGCGTTGCAGCACGGCATTTTTTTCGCGCGCGTCATTCATCAGCAAAGCGCCGGCGAACAATACGAAAGCCGCCGCCATCCATCCCAGTCGCCCGAACCACGCTCCCGAACTCACAGCCGTTGATGCCGGCACTGCCTTTGGTTTTTCGGCGGCAATCGCCTGCATCAGCCGGTCACGCGAGCGCTGTGGTGGATGCGGTCCTGACGTCGACAGCGCGAGCAGAGCCATATCTCCGCGCAAACTCTCCAGCTCGCGGCGGCAGGAGGCGCAGCTCTCCACATGCTGCTCCACTGCGGTCCTCTGCGCGCCATCCAGCGCTTCGAGCGCGTACAGTGCGAGATCGTCGGCGAATTGTTCGTGAACAGCCATAGCGTTGCAACTTACCTTAATTCAAGCAACCGAAACTGTTATTCCCTCAGGAGCTAAAGCCGTGCCCTACCCAAAATCTCTCAAGTCCCTACCGCCTGCCGCAAACTCAACAAGCCCGCGCGAATCCTCGTCTTAATCGTACCCAACGGTTCACCCGTTTTCTCGGCGATTTCCGAATGCGTCAAGCCCTCAAAAAATGCCATCTCCAGCGCCGATTTCTGCGCCGCCGCCATCGTCCCCATCACTTCGCGAATCTTCACCATCGCCCGCCCCCGGTCGGCGTTATCGGCGAAGTTGGTTTCCACTGATAGAACAACATCTTCAATATCCGTCTCCGGACGCCGTTTGCGGAGCGCATCAATCGAGCGGTTTCGCGCAATCACCGAAAGCCACGCCCCCATGCTACCCCGCGCTGAATCAAACGCCGCCGGCTTCCGCCAGAGCTGCAAAAAAATCTCCTGCAATGTATCTTCCGCCGCGCCCGTGTCTCCCAAAACCCGTAGTGCCACGGCGTAAACCAAGGAAGAGTAGCGGTCATACAGCGTCGCCATTGCACTCTCGTCGCGGGCGCGCACGGACGCCACCAGGCTCAAGTCACTGGGCCCACCGTCATGCACGTTCTGTGGTAGCGCGCTCGCCACTCCTCGGTTCACTCTTCCTGTAAGTAGTACGGCTTGGCCGCCAAAACGGATTGTCTGGAAACACCAACCCCAATCCATTCTTAGGATTAGCCACACTTTCGTGTCAAAGCACCGTGGACCCGAAACAATAGCAGCAACCCCGGCACGATACAACTTGTCAATCGCTTCTGAATTTACAGGCCCGCACAAGCCACACCGATCACGGAGAACATACTCTCATGTCTTCGCGTTCACAATAGAAAATCAGAGATAATAGTAAATTCGGGGACGAGTCTGATCAACCAGGCTCGCCTGTAAGAACTCCACACTTCAAGGATGTTTTTCTCCAATGGCTAACACCACAGAGCTTAGTTCACGGGACATCACCCCGGTCAGCCAGCAACTCAGCCAACTCAAAGACAGCTACGATGCTTTCAAGGCCAAGGGCCTCAAGCTCGATCTGACCCGCGGCAAGCCGTCCCCAGCCCAGCTCGATCTCAGCGTTGCCATGCTATCGCTTCCCGGCGCGGCGGACTACGTTGCCGAAGGCGCGACCGACTGCCGCAACTACGGCGGACTGCAAGGGCTAGCCGAAGCGCGCAAATTATTCTCCGGAATCCTGGGTGCCCCGCCGGAGCAGGTGGTCGTCGTCAATAATTCCAGCCTCGCCCTGATGCATGACACCGTGGTCTACGCGCTGCTGAAGGGAACCTGTGACAGCGCTTCACCCTGGTCCAAGCAGGGAGAGATCGCGTTCCTCTGTCCCGTTCCCGGCTACGACCGCCACTTCACCATCTGCAACGACTACGGCATTCGCATGATCCCGGTTGCGCTCAACCAAGATGGTCCGGACATGAAAGAAGTGGAGCGCCTGGTGGCGCAGGACGCCTCCATCAAGGGCATGTGGTGCGTTCCCAAGTACAGCAATCCCACCGGCACGGTCTACTCCGATGCGGTGATTGAGCGTTTGGCGGCGATGAAAACGGCGGCGCCAGACTTCCGTTTGTATTGGGACAACGCCTATTGCGTGCATCACCTCACCAGCGAACGCGTCGAGATCGCAAATATCCTCGACCTGTGCGCGCGTCACGGGAATCCGAACCGCCCCTTTGTCTACGCTTCCACTTCCAAGATCACGCTGGCCGGTTCCGGATTGGCCATGTTCGCCTCTTCCAAGGAGAACGTAAAGTGGCTCCTGGCAAGACTTACGCCGCGAACCATTGGCCCGGACAAGATCAACCAGTTGCGTCATGTTCGCTTTCTGAAAACCGAATCTGAAATCTTACAGTTGATGACCCAGCACCGAGCCTTGATCGCGCCTAAATTCCAGAAGGTGCTCGATATCTTCGGCGAGAAGCTGGCCCATGTCCCTGACGTGAGTTGGACCAAGCCCAAGGGAGGCTACTTCATCAGTCTGAGTGTTCCCAAAGGCTGCGCCCAGCGCGTCGTCGCCCTTGCCAAAGAAGCAGGTGTTGCTCTCACGCCAGCCGGAGCAACACATCCGCACGGAAAAGATCCCGACGACCGCACCATTCGCATCGCTCCCACATTCCCCGTCTTGTCGGAAGTGGCGCAAGCCGCCGAGGGCGTTGCCTTGTGCGTTCTGCTCGCCGCCGAGGAACTCCGCAACCGCGCCTAAACTACTGCGGCTTCTGCGCCAACTGCCGCTCCGCCGGACTCATCTGCTTCCAAATCGCTTCCAACTGCGCCGACACCTGCGGAGAATCCGGCGCCGTCCTCAACGCCAGCGCATAATAACGATAGGCGGTGGGCAGGTCGCGCGGCACGCAACGGCCCGCATAGTAGACCAGCCCCAGGCCAGCCCGAGCTTTGGCATCTCCGCGAGCCGCAGCTTGCCGCAGCTTGGGGAGCTGTTTTTCACAATCGCCGCCGGGTTCCGCCGTGGCCGTGTCGTCGGCAACCGCGGTCTCTTGCTTTGCGGGGGAAGGTTTTCGCGAAGCTGTCGGCTTGGGTGCGCGCTTGGCGCTGGCTACTGGAGCTGCCGAGCGATGCCGCACTTCTCGCGCAGGCGGCCGTGCCGCCTCCGAGGGCTCAGCCTTCTCGGGTTCCACCTTAGCGGGTTCGATCATAGCAGGCGGAACCTTGCTAGGTTCAACTTTGATGGGCTCAACCTTGGCTGGTTCAGTCTTAGTTGGTTCAGCGTTGGCCGTGGTTGCAGCGTCGGATGGCTGTGCCGCGGGAGCATCGACCGCAGCGGTTTTGCTGCCACCGCGCAGCGCAAAAAATCCTGCCACCGCTGCCAGCAGCAACCCACCCACTACGAACGGCACCCGGCTCGTTTTCGCTGGTACGTGGTCGTCGTGCAACAAGTAACTCAAATCACGATTGGGATTGTCGTGCCGCGCCGCGGGACTCGGCGTTCGGGCCGATGGAGGCTGGTTTGGAGGCGAACTCTGAGGCTGCGCCGGTGTCCGGCCCGCCACGCCGATCCCGCTTCCCGGTATGGGACCACTCGTGCTCTCGGTCGCCTTCGCCGCTTGCTTCACCAAATCGGGCAGCGCCTTGCTGCACATCCCGCAAAAGCGGTGGTTGGCGGGATTCGAGTGATTGCAATAAATGCACGGGATGAGCGGCGGCGAGGGGTGCTGGGTTTTATCTTGATCCATGTCGATAAGTTCTGCGTCGATTTCTGCCTACGCTAGCGCTGTCTTCGAGCCTACGCAACCTCCAGCTCAGTCTACCAGCGAACCCCTCGCAATCTGTTGCCGCGGGTGTACAATTGCGCCGCTTTCGTAGTCAAGACTAAAAATCCGCCGTAAGAGTAGGGAGACTCCAAATGAAAAGATATCCCGTACTGTTTGGCTTGTTGTTGTGGTGCGCCTCGGTTTGGGCACAAACCGGACCGCAAGTTATATCGGAGGTGAACATCGCCACGCCCAAAGCTGGCATGCAGTCCCAGTTTGAGGAAGGCCGCAAGCGCCACTCCGCCTTCCACGCCGCACAAAAAGATACCTGGAACATTTACGTCTGGGAAATCTCGACCGGCGATCGCACCGGCTCTTACCTCATGGCCTCCCCGGGTCACAACTGGAAAGACATCGACGCGCGCGAGGCCTACAACAAAATCGACCTCCCCGACGTCACAAAAAATTTGACTCCCTATTCCTCGGCTGGGGGAACCTCCTACTGGGTCTTTCGCGACGATCTGAGCCTGACGAAACCCCCCGCTTCACCCGCCAAAATGCGCACAGTCGCCTATTATTCGGTGCTCCCCGAGCACCTTAACGACTTTACCGACGCCATCAAGAAGCTTGATGATGCCATTCGCAAAACCAATTACCCGGTCAAGCCGTCCCGCTGGTCACAACTCGTCAATGGCGGCGAGGTACCCACCTTCGCCTTGATTACCGACCGGGCATCCTGGGGCGATATGGAACCGCCTGAGAAAAAACTCGATGACATGCTCAAAGAGGTCTATGGTGATGCCGGTGCGCTGGATCAGCTACGCAAGAGCTGCCGCAAAATCGTCACGGAAATACAGACGTTCCGTGCCGACCTAAGCTACGTTCCAAAATAGTGCTTCTGGGACGAGACGGATCCCGGGCCGGGAAGACCGGTTCGGGATGTGCCGTCCCGCTTTTCCGCGAAAGACCTCCGCGTCCCTTCCTTCCGCGCAATTCCATTCCACCAGGGGTTAAAAGCAGGTATTATAGTCCGCGCACGCCAAATTCCCTGAAAGCAAACGATAAACCTCAATGACGATGACGCTGCGCGCTCTGCGATTCACCTTGGCAACTTTGTCTCTTGCAGCCGCCTTCGCTGCTGCCCTGCCCGCCTCGGCCCAGTCTTCGCCGAAGAACCAGTCGTCTAGCAAGTGGATGAATCTTGCTCTCTCCGCCGACGAGCGCGCCGACCTTGTTCTCAAAGAGATGACGCTGGACGAAAAAATCTCCCTCCTCCACGGTACCGGCATGATGGGCCTCAGCCCCATGAGTCCGCTTGCGTTTCGCTCCAACGGCGGCGCAGGGTATGTGGCGGGGGTTCCCCGACTGGGTATTCCCGACATCCAAATGTCCGACGCCGCCTACGGCGTCCGTAGTAGCGGCGAGAATGGCCGTTACTCCACCGCACTCCCCGCCAACGTCGCTGGCGCGGCAAGCTGGGATCCCGAAGCCGCCTATGCCTACGGTGGCCTCATCGGCCGCGAACTCCGCGCGCAGGGTTACAACATGTCGCTCGGCGGTGGCGTGAACCTGGCGCGTGAGCTCCGCAACGGCCGTAACTTCGAATACATGGGCGAAGATCCCATCCTCGCCGGAACCATGGTCGGCCAGCTCATGAAGGGCGAGCAAGCCGAGCACGTCATCGGCGACATCAAGCACTACGCTCTGAACGACCAAGAAAGCGGACGCAATGCCGTCAACGTGCATATTGATAAGCGTTCCATGCGCGAAACTGATTTGCTCGCCTTCGAAATCGGCATCCGCGATGCGCAGCCCTCGGCCGTCATGTGTTCCTACAATCGCGTGAATGGCGATTACGCCTGCGAAAACCAATACCTGCTGACGGATGTTCTGAAAAACGCCTGGCACTTTCCCGGCTTCGTCCTCTCCGACTGGCAAGGTGCGCACTCCACCGTGAAAGCGTCCGCTGCGGGGTTGGATCACGAGCAGCCCGGTGAAATCTTCTTCGGCCCCGAAATGAAGAAGGCCGTCGAGTCCGGCAAAATTTCGCAAGCCGAACTCAACGACCACGTCCACCGCATCCTGCGCTCCATGTTTGCCTCCGGCGTGGTCGATGACCCGCCGCACAAGGGCGTGCCCGATGTGGTGGGCGGCCTGGAAGTTACGCAGAAAATTGCCGAAGGCAGCATCGTGCTCCTCAAGAACGACTCCGCCATCCTGCCTCTCGACGCCTCCAAGCTGCATTCCGTCGCCGTCATCGGCGCTCATTCCAACGTTGGAATGATTTCCGGCGGCGGCTCCGCCCAAGTCGATCCCATGGGCGGCAACGCCATCGCCGCTCCCGGCAAGGGCAGCACGCACTGGCAGGATGAAATCTGGTTCCCGACCTCGCCACTGAAGAGCATTCAGGCCAAGACTCCCTCCGCCAACGTTCAATATGACTCCGGCGCTGATCCCGTGGCCGCTGCGGCCCTGGCCAAGTCCGCCGACGTCGCCATCGTCTTCGCTTACACCTGGGAAAGCGAAGGCATGGACCTCGATACGCTCTCGCTTCCGCATCACCAGGACGATCTGATCGCCCAGGTAGCCGCCGCCAATCCGCACACGATTGTTGTTCTAGAAACAGGTTGCGCGGTCACCATGCCGTGGGCCGACAAAGTCGCCGGCATCTTCGAGGCCTGGTACGCGGGCAGCCGTGGAGCCGAGGCGCTGGCGAATCTGATGTTCGGCGATGTCAACCCTTCCGCCAAACTGCCCATCACGTTTCCCAAGAGCGACGCCGATCTGCCGCATGCCACGATTGTGCATCCTCCGGATGCTTCGACCACGCACGGTGGCGACCCCGATGCATGGAAAAAGATCGCCAAGGGTCTCCCGTCTTTCGAAACCACCTACGATGAAGGCCTGAAGGTTGGCTATAAGTATTACGACGCCGAAGGGAAGCAGCCTTTGTTCCCATTTGGGTACGGGCTTTCCTACACGACGTACGCGTATTCGAATCTGAGCGCAGTGTCGATGGAGACGAAAGGCGGCCTTCTCGTCACCTTCAAACTCGCCAACACCGGCGCCCGCCCTGGTTCCGAAGTCGCCGAAGTTTACGCCGCCCTTCCCGCCAGCGCCGGAGAACCTCCCCGCCGCCTCGTGGGCTGGAGCAAGGTCAAACTCGCTGCCGGAGAGAGCAAAGAGATTACGGTTCAAATCGAGCCTTTGTACCTCTCTGTCTTCGACGTTGCGAAGAATGCATGGCAGGCAGTGCCCGGCGACTACACCATCTCGGTCGGGTCATCGTCGCGCGACCTACCCCTGCATGCCACGGTGCGAATGAAATAGGCCGATGGAGGGGGCTGGCCCAGGCTTTTGATCTCCGTGTCCCCATCCGGACAGATGGGTGCCCCATCCTTCGCGCACTTTGCGAAGGGTGGGTAGCAATGCTGCCTGTAGAACAGCTCTAGGGCCGATGGCCAACCTCATCGGTCCGTGCTTTCCTTTCCCTGAGCGAAATCGAAGAGCTGGGTAGCGATGCTGCCGCTACAACCCAAGGTCGGGCTTCAGTGTTTCACCGGCGCAATTTGAATCGCCGACGGCAGCTCCACGTGGTACATCTCCGCAAAACTCCCCAGATTCACCGCCAACGACACTTTTCCCCGCGAATCGATGTACAACAGCGGCTGCTTCGCCGCGACATCACTGAACGTTCGCGAAAACAGTAGGTCGAGTGCTGTTTTCCCAACTGTGACATGTACCTTCTCCCCGAGCTGATACCCCAGCTTGGCAAAATCCTCTCCGCGAATGTTGGTCACCAGATTCCCAAATGCCCCATCCAAAGCAATCACTTCGCCACTCAGTCCATGCTCGTCGAGTTTCGACGGCTTCAGGTCGAGCCGCACCAGCCTGTCCACAGCCACTTCCGGACCCACCTGCGTCCAGTCATCACCCCGCGCCACATGCGCGCCCACCGGAGAGAAGATATCCCGCCCGTGAAACGTCGAAGAAAGCGCGGCGCCGATCATCCAACTCCGATTCGTGATCTCCCGCGCCGACTCAATCCCGTCGCGGTCCTGCACCAGAGTCATCAGTCCGTTGTCGGGCAAAACAAAATACTGCCCCCGCTTCGATTTCACGACGACAGCTTTGCGCGCGCTGCCAACGCCGGGGTCCACGACCGT
>JAYTQD010000584.1:0-1010 GCA_043746935.1 Acidobacteriaceae bacterium
AGAGGCGGCGAACCACCTGGGAATGAGTCGCCCCACGTTTATCTCTATAGAAAAAGGCATACGCCGTCCGAAACCAGAAGAACTCGTCAAGCTTGCTCAGTTCTATAACGAACCGCTCAACAAGTTGCTCCGCGACGACTCGCGTACCAAGCCACTTAAACCACATTTGCGCTCGCTCCTTGATGTCCAGGAAGGTCAAATGTGGCTTGAGCAAGCAATGGCGCAGCTTTCGGCTTACATCGACGACTATCAGTATCTTGAGGGGATTTCCGGCTCTCGAATGAGTCCGACGTTTCCGCCACCCGTGCGAATTCCGCCGGGACCTATCGAGAGATTTGCCGAACATTGTGCACAGGAGGAGCGAGCTCGCCTCAATCTCGGGGCACATCAGCCGATTTACACCCTGCGCAAGACGCTTGAAGAAGCCGGGATGCACGTGTTCGTCGACAAAATGGACTCAAAGCTTGCAGGCCTCTATGTCTTTGTGCCTGAGTTCGGGTACTGCATCCTGATAAATCGAGTTCACCCCAAGGAGCGTCGTCGCTGGACCATCGCACACGAATATGGGCATTTCATGTCCGACCGCGACAAACCCGGAGTCGATTATCTGAAGCCAATGTTGCGGCGGCCTGAAAGCGAACGCTTTGCTGATTCTTTTGCAGCCGCCTTCCTCATGCCTGAAACGGGTGTTCAACGACGATTTTATGAGGAGATCGAGCGTACCGGTGACTTTAAGGTCGCCGATCTCTGTCGCATGGCGCATCACTTCGGGGTCTCATTAATGGCCATGTCGTTGCGGCTGGAGGGTTTAGGGCTTATTCCCCGCGGCAGTTGGGACGGAATTTGCGATAGTCGCGTCCCGGTCGCAACTCTCAAACAAGGCGCCGGCGTGGAGGCCGTGCAAGACTACGAGGCTGGCGATCCATATCCTCAGCGGTACAAATTGTTGGCTGTCCAAGCGTTCGAGGAAGGCAAGATCTCGGAGGGCCAACTTGCGAAACTTCTACGCT
>JAYTQD010000585.1:0-2939 GCA_043746935.1 Acidobacteriaceae bacterium
TGGCCATTTTAAGGGTGCATAAGTCTTTTACTTTCAGCATCGGTCGTTGAGAGGAATTAAAAAAGTCACACACTCTGAGCGAAGTCGAAGGGGCGGGGATTCCCGCGAGCTCCGCCGCTACCTAGCCACCGCCGTCCCAACCGCAAACCGCTTCGGCGACAACACCTCAAAATCCGCATCCACGCGTTCTGCGGACAAGATCCCCGCCATCACTCGCGCCGTTCCCGGCGCCAACATAATCCCATCCCGGAAATGCCCCCCGGCCACAAAATATCCAGGCAGGGAAGTCTCCCCTAAAATCGGCAAACCATCCGGAGATCCCGGCCTAAGCCCAGCCCAAACCTCCCGCACGCGAGCGGCAGCCAGCTGCGGCACCAGCCCAACAGCCGCCAACCGCAAACGCTCAATCGTTGCCGGTTGCGTTTCTTTGTTGAACCCAGCTTCCTCCACGGTGGCTCCAACCACCACAGTCCCATCTGATCGCGGAATCAAATACACCTCCGGCGACCGCACCACATGCCGCAGCACTCCGCCCGCTTCCAAAGCCAGCATCTGCCCTTTGAAGGGCCGCGTCGGGCTAGGCGACGGTTCCACGCCACACTCAATCTGCCCAGCCCAAGCCCCAGCGCAATTCACCACCGCCTGAGCAGCCAACTCGTCTCGCGTAGTCCGCACACCAACAGCCCGCCCATTCGCCAGCGAAATGTCCGTGACCGTAACCCTCGTTACTATCTCCACGCCGCGCGCGCGGCAAGCTGCGATCAAACAAGCCATCAACCGCCGCGGATCCACGCTCCACTCCGGCCACCACTGCACGTTTGCCGAAACTGCCTTCAGCCCCGGCTCCATCTCCGCCAACTCACCGCCACTGAGCATCCAGCAATCCGAGGCAAACGCCGCTGGTGCCTCTTCATCCACCACAATCGTCCCAAACTTCCGCAAATCCACTTCAACTTCCGACGCCTCTTCAATTTCTCGAACAAACTCCGCATAGCATCTCGCGCTCAACGACGCCAACCCCTGCGCCGCTGAAGGCAAATGCGGATCGCACCACGCCAGCATCCCTCCCGCAGCGCTCGAAGCCTCGCCTCCCAGCTCACCGCGCTCCACCACCAGCACCGCAACCCCGCGCTTGCGCAGCTCCCAAGCCAGCGAAAGCCCTATCACGCCACCGCCCGCTATGATCACGTCCCAGCTCTTCACCCCCTCATTCTAAAGGCTCCCTCAGCAGCCCGTCACCGCGAAGCCATTGACACCCCCGCCATACAACCGGAATAATCTCGCGGAAGCTATATTGCTAGTTTTTGGAGGATCTAATGTTCGAAGAAACAACTGCGCCCCCACCCAGCGGAGGCTCCATGAAGTGGATTCTCGGAGCCCTGGCCGCTATTTTTGTGCTCGGTTCCAGCTACTTCCTGCACGACACGCGCGACCGCGCCGCCCAGCTCGAAACTGGCCAAAAAGCCGCCACGACGCAGATGGAAGATCTCACCAAGCGTCTTTCGGAAGCGGAAGCGAACAACGAGACGCTCGCCTCCCAGCTCGGCATGACCAAGAAGGAACTCGAGCAGAAGTCTTCCGCCCTGCAAGCCCAAGCCCGCGCCGCCGAAGCTCACATCGAGGCGACCAAGGCCGAAGTCAGCAAAGTTAGCGGCGAAGTTACCAACGTCAAAGGTGACGTAGGCGGTGTCAAAACCGACGTAGCCTCCACCAAGTCCGACCTCGAGGCCACCAAAGCGAAATTGGAACACGCCATCGGAGATCTTGGCGTGCAGAGCGGCCTCATCGCCCACACTCGCGACGACCTGGACGTCCTTAAGCACAAAGGTGACCGCAACTACTTGGAGTTCACCCTCGTCAAGGGCGCAGCTCCTTCGCCCATCTCCACCGTCTCCTTGCAGCTGAAAAAGGTTGACCCCAAGAAGGGCAAGTACACAATGAATGTTTCGGCGGATGATCGCGTCATCGAGAAAAAAGACCGCAACATGAACGAGCCCATCCAGTTCTACAGCGGACGCGATCACCTGCTGTTTGAACTCGTCGTCTGGACTGTCGACAAAAACAAAGTCACCGGCTACCTGAGCACCCCCAAGGGCACGCCAATCCCGGTAACGGCTTCCGCGCCGCAGTGAACCCGATTGTTTTTCCCGGCGGGCTAGTCCTGCTGCAAATCGCGCTGCGCACGCTGACGGTGTACGGCATCGTACTCCTCGGCGTGCGTTTGAGCGGCAAGAGGGAAGTCGGGCAGATGACGCCCTTCGACCTCACGCTTCTTCTCTTACTCTCCAACGCCGTCCAAAACGCCATGACCGGCCCCGATACCTCAGTCATCGGCGGCGCCAGCGCGGCAGCCACTTTATTGCTCGTCAACTACGCCGTAGCCGAAATCTCCGGCCGCAACCGCAAAATCCGCAAGCTCCTCAAGGGCGACCCCGCCGTTCTAATTCACAACGGCAAAGTTCTTGATCGCACCATGACCAAAGAACACGTCTCCATGGATGACATTCAACAAGGCCTACGCGAGCACGGCATCGCCACCCTGTCCGACGTAGCCCTAGCGGTTCTCGAAGTCGACGGCAACATCAGCTTTCTCAAGTACGACGACTGTCCCAACGGCCACAACCTCCATCGGCGGGTCAAGTTCTTGCAGAAGCATTAGGCTCGCGTGGGGATGACCGTCCAGGTGAACGGCTTCGCCGCTACCGCTGCCTCGCTGACGGTCGGCTCCCTCGCGCCACATATTGCTGATCGAGCGCCTGGCGTATTAGTGTCTTGATGACCGCTTGCCGGCTGATATTCAACTCTTTGGCCGCCCGGTCCAACTCCTCCAGCATGCCCGAGGCTAGGTCAACATTCACCCTTTGGATCGGACCCATCATCTGGCCGCGATTGGTGAAGAAGCTTGACACGTCTTTCCCCTGATCGGCGAGCCGGGCGAT
>JAYTQD010000586.1:0-19296 GCA_043746935.1 Acidobacteriaceae bacterium
GACCGTGAACAACCACGGGTGGGAAAGCAATCGAATGCTCGCCATCGGGATTGGCGGCGGGCTGGGATGGATCATGATGATGAACGTTTGGGGGATTATTTGGCGGATCAATAAGAAGTTGATTCGGTGGAATCAGGAGTTGGCGGCGAATGGGACGGCGATGCCAGCGGAGGCCGCGGCGCTGGGGCGGATGGCGTTTCTGGCTTCGCGGACGAATTTTTGGTTGTCGTTTCCGATGTTGTTTCTGATGGGAGCGGCGAGCCACTGGCCGGCGTTTGGAAGGTAGGAGTTGCACCTCAGGGGCTAAAGCCCCACTCATTTCCGGGCTCTGGTCGCAGCACGCAAACTGCCCACTCAAGCCAAAAGAGGGCTTGAATGGGGCACCCGGCCGAAGCGCCGCACGACTCGAGCAGTACTAGCGGAGCTACGGGACCCTAGACAACAACCACCCGTCGAGAAGAAAGCAACTTCGCTCGCCGGGCAGGTAGGCGTCTGCCCTAGGTGGGTGCGGGTTTGCCAGCCGGGAAATCACGACACAAAAGAAACGGGGCCGGATTTCTCCGGCCCCGCTCGGTTTAGAGTCCACCGGTACTAGAAGGTGAACTTGACTTGTAGGCGAAGAGCCCTCGCACCCTGGTAGAAGACCGGGGCGCCATAACGCGAAGCCAAGGTGTTCGGCTTCCCATTGGTGTTGGGTCCCGCGTAGACCCCGCTGGCCGTGGTCTTATCGTTCATGAGCGCCTGGTAATTGAAGCTGTTGATCAGCGACAGATAATCCCAGCCGATTGCCCCTCCAGTCGGCGTGGTAAAGCCGCCAGCCAGCGGGCTGTTATAAAGCGTGATCGGGGCGTGCTGATTGAAGAGGTTGAAGACATTGAGTCCGAACGCCAGACGCAACGCCTCGTTGCTCTTGCTCACCCTGAGCTCATGCGTAAAGCTGACATCGCTTGACGACAACCAGGGAGTACGCCTGCCCTTCGAGATGCTGTCCTGAATGATGTCGCCGGTGGCAGCATCCTGGTGGAAGTTAATCCAGTTCCCCTGGCCGGCAACCATCATGCAACTTGATTGGCTGTCGACCGTGGGCAGGCAGGTGCTCTGTGGCGCGCCCGATGCCAACTGCTGGGTTGCGCCAATCAGAGTTTCCATGCCCTTCCATTTCAGGCGGTAGTAGCCAACCGCACTGATGGAATGCGGGCGATCCGTGGGAAGCGGTCCGCCGATCGTGTGACCTTGGCCGTCAAACAACATCTGCGGCAAGTCGAAGGCGCGACCGTTGTTGGGCTCGTGCCGTCCGCCGTTGCCATCCAGGAAATACGTATCGTTCAAGCCGGCGTAGTTGCCGTCGAGCTTGCTGTAGGTATAGGAAACCTGTCCGAACCACCTCGCGCCGGCACGCCGAATCAGACGGAATTCCACGCCGTCATAGTTTCGAATCGCCTTGGGAAGGTTGGGACAGCTAGGACAAACTGCAGCGGCGAAGCCCGCGCTCGGAAGAGCGCGATGCAGAAGCTGGCTATAGGCCGAGCCCGGGTTGCCGATGTAATACTGGCCGTCGTCGAGGGACATGTCCTCAATCGTCCAATCGAGGCGCTTGCGTGCGTATCGCGACTCGAACGCCAGATTGTGACTGATTTCCACGTTGGCACCGAACACGTACTCGTGGGTCGACATCGGGTGCATGTTCGGATCCACGACCGGATCGGCAGGATTGCCAGGGGCGCTAGCACGCCAGTTCTGGTTCTCGATGAAATCGCCCGGCAGGCTACCAGTAGCTGGACCGGAATCGGGACAGAACTTGCCACCAGAGTTCGTTGGAACAATGGACGTGAAGTCCGACGTGGTAAGGGCGTAGACACAGTCGTGCCAACGATCGCCACCGAAGGAGCCCCGCGGCAGGGAGTACTTCATGATGTCGAAGAACTTGCCGTAGGAACCGTAGATCTTGACCTTACCGTTACGGAGAAGATCGTAAGCAGCACCGATGCGGGGCGCTACCTTCTGACCAAATCCGAAGGAAATGGATGACGCACCCGGACGGTAGGGCGGCAGGAATTCCTTGTCCAAGCGAACTCCGGCGTTGATGGTGAGGCCGCGAATCGTCCAGCCATCCTGGAAGAAGATGGAATGGTTGAGGGCGGAAACCTTGCCGTTCGTGAGCACGCCGTCGCGCAGGATGTAATAGCCGAAGGGGCCAGCACACTTTCCATACTTAGCGATCACGGCGGCGCATACCGTAGAAGTCGGACCACTCGCGGTGGTATAGGCGTCGGTACCAGTCATCCAGACATCGACCAACGAAGTGTTAAAAGTATTCGCTACGTTTTCGGCCTGGCGCATCAGGGCGTAACCCGCTTTGAAATTGTGGGTTCCTCCCAGAGCGTGCCCGACGAAATACGACACGTCGGAACTGAACTGGCGGCGCTGGAAAACGTCAAACGCCTGTTGCTGGTTATCGCCGATGTTGGCGAAACCTGCCGTTTGCTGAGACCCTGCAGGCAACGTGCACCCGAACGGGTTGTTTACCGGGTCGCAGGTGCTGTCCGCCTGCCAGGCATAGCGGGTACCTGTAGTCTTTCCGCGATCTTCCAGGTTGGCGTAGAAAGTCCCATAACGCGCGGTGATCACCGCCTTCGATCCCAGCGTAATATCCCCTCCGAACTGGACGATGGTTAGCGGGTTCGTGTAGCCGGTGTCCTGACGCAATGAGTTCGGGTCCGTTCCGGCGCTCGCGTTGATCTGTCCGAACACTGAGTCCGGACGCGGCATGTTGACGTTACCGGTGGTGCGGGTATAGCCACCCTGCCACGCGCCAAACAGGCGGATCGAATCGGTCAGGCGGTAGTCCAGCCGGTTCATGATGTTGTGAGTCGTGCTGGTCTGCGTAAACGCGTGCGGGCCAGCGTTGGGTCCCGTGAAATTTACGGTGCGCGTAACTTTCGAGAGCGAAGGGAAGTAGCTGCTGAACAGCCACAGGCGGTTGCTCAGAAGAGCCCCACCAAGTTCGTAGCCGGGCTCCACAACGTCCCACTTGTCCTGTTTCTGGACGTAGCGCTGGGCGGTGCCGTCCTGGCGGTCTGCCCAAAGCGCGCCCGCCGAACCACCATTCAAGCTGGTACCGGGTTGGAGGCGGAGGTTACAAGTCGCCGTTCCATTGAACGCCGCGCCCGTAACGCTGATGTTTCGGTTAATGCAATCGTCGTTGGCATTGAGCTGATTGCCCTGGAAGTAGGCACCGAGGCTGCCGTGCCAGGAAGGTCCGCCGCGCTTCTGAATCACGTTGACCACGCCACCGGTGGCGCCGCCGAATTCGGCCTCGAAGCTGGAACTCTTGACCTGAACTTCCTGCACGAATTCCATGGGAACGTTGGCGCCCACGCCACCACCATAGATGTTGGTGGTGTTCAGGCCTTCGCTCATATACACATTCTCTGCGTCGGAAGCGCCGTCAATCTGGAAGCCGTTCAGTCTGCCTTGATCGTTACGGCTGCTTTGCATCGGCTCCTGGCGCGCCCCGGGAGCGAACGGAATCACCGACTGGAAGGAGCGGCCCTTGGGGATGTTCTGCAAAATCTCCTGTGTGATCGTGACCGCTACTTTGCTCTGGGTGACGTCCACCAACGGAGCCACGCCAGTGACCTCCACCACTTCAGCCGGCTGACCAACTTCTAGCTGGATGTCCACGATGGGCAAACGGCCCGCTTCGAGAGCAATACCGTCGCTCTTGGAAACCTTAAAGCCCTTGGCAGAGACGGTCAGCGTATAGCTACCGGGAGGGAGACTGGAAAAACGGTAGGAACCGCCCGAATCCGTGTCCACCTTCTTGGTGCCGATAAGGGCGGAGCCGGAGATTTCGACCGTCGCGCCCGTAACGACCGCGCCGGTCTGATCTTTGATCACGCCCTGGAGACCGGCGGTGGTTTCTTGTGCGAAGGCGCTGAGCGCAAATGTCATCGACAGCGTCAGCAACGCCACGGTTAAGGCTAGCTTTTTCAACATATATTTCTCACTCCTTGTGAAGTTAAAACTGAATCTGGAAATTCTGAATCAAACTCGAAAATAGCGCAGCGCACAAGACAGCGCTCACTAAAACACTCGTATTGATAGAGCATTACGAATGCCAGTGTGCAGTGTTAGCTTGAGAATCATCTATCTTGCTTATTTTGTTGCAGTTACAAGAATCCACTAAACTGGATATTGCGGTGGATACAGAAAAACATATCACGTGGCTCGCTAGTGCTATGGTTTTTTGTATGCTGGGAAGCAAACCGGACGAGAATCGCAATCCGGCCTTAGGGAAGATCTGAATCAATTCAAAAGCGAAAAAGCAGGTTTCTCGACTTCGCTCGAAATGACAGGGTAACGACGGGATCAGATTTTTCCATGCAGATCCCCTTTGGCAAGCTCAGGGCAGAATCTTGTCGATTTGGTGCACGGCCGCAACGCGGCCATTTTCCATGTAGTGCGAGCTGATGAGCTTTTGCGGGCCGTCGATGTAGGGGCTATACAGGCGGAAATCGCCGAAGTCTTTTTCGTAAAACAGAACGTTAAAATTGGGGGGCAGCGCCGGAGTGCAGTGTGACACGACCCAGCGCTTCTTGTTGCTGCCAAACGTTACAGCCATTGCAACCAGCTCATGCGGACAAAAAAAAGGGAGAACCTGAAGGTCCTCCCTGAATCGCGTGCCACGTCATCGTCTAGAAGATGAACTTCAGGCCTAATGAGGTGGTACGAGCGTTGCTCGCCCAACTCTGCTCCAAATTATTGAAATTAGGCTTTCCTGGTACGAAGAAGTTTTTCTGCCCTGTGCTCGTGACGCTGATCGAGGTGACTTGGTTGACACTGCCCGTAATGAACTGCGGGTGATTTAGCACGTTCAATAACTGGAAGTAGAAGTCAAGCTTCATCCTCTCGGTGATGGATAAATGCTTAGATAGTGAAATATCCCAGTTGTTGATAGGAGCTAACTGCAACGTATTACGGCTGGAGTTGGTGATGGCTCCTGCAGCACCCCGGATGTACTGTGCAGTGGACACATTAGCCAAGTAGGCAACCACATCTCCACTAGTGTTGAACAGCGCCGTCACATCTGAACCCGTGCCTTTGATGCCTTTTGGATTGAAGACCACCCGGTCACCAGCACCATCGGCATTCAGGTTGACATCTCGGCCGCTCTGAACAGTGCCCCATTGTCCCGATTCCCAAGTGTAAATCGGGGCAAACTCGTAGTTGCCCAGAACATTTTTCTTAAACCAGTTACCATTCTTGAACCACGGCACTTCATAGATAGCCGAGATCGTAAAGCGATGGCGATGATCAAGCACCGAATTCGAGCGCTCCGACTTCAGGTTTTGGAAGTCCTGTGGACGCCGAGGAGCCACAATCGTGGAGAAGAAATCAGCCGTACTGTTGTCGATGTTATGGCTGTAAGTGTAGGCGGCTTGGAATTGCAGACCGTTACTGAATCGGCGATTCAATTGTGTCTGAAGACCGTGATAAATCGAGTCACCAAACGGTAAGAACCCAACGATCGGCCCAGTAAAGCCGTTGTTCAGATAGCTGGGATTGATGAACCCGCTTGCATTGAATAGGCTCCGAAGATTAGCTAGGGTATTTGTGAGACCATCGAGCTGAGCCTGCGTAGGGGCTACCGTGTATGTTGGTAGACCATTCTGCGCGTTTACCACGGGGACGATGTTAATGCGGTTCTGCACGTTCAGATGCACACCATGCGTGCCAACATAGCGGACTTCCGCTGTGTAGTCCTTAAGGAACACGTGCTGCACACCCAAGTTCCAGGAGAGGGCATACGGGTACTTCACGTTGGCTGGCAGGTAGGAAGAGGTATTCGCACGGGCCGTCGCTTGATCCAGAACTGTGATTCCGCTGATCTGGGGCTGGGGAGGAATGCCGCCATTTGCCAGAAATGCACCCGCGTTGCACACGGGATCCGGACAATCGATGGTTGAGCCGATTTGCGGCGGGCGGGACAAGACTCCGATGTTGTCATAGAGCACGTCGTAACCCATTCCAAAGCCGCCACGGATGGACGTAGCACCGCTGGTACCAGGCGAGTACGCGAATCCGAGACGCGGCATGAAGTCCTTCTTGGGTGCACGAGGTGAGTCAAAGGAAATCAGACCCGGGACGCTCGCGATACTGTTTAGCGACTGCTGCTTCCAGCCAGCAGGAGTGCTTGTGTATTCATACCGCAAACCCAAGTTCAGACTCAGATTCGGGCGAACTTTCCAAATGTCGTTCACAAACCAGTAGGCTCCATACTGGTCTCCGGAATAGCCAACATTGCCGAAAGAACGCTCCGCCAATCCTCCGTCTGGAAGCCGGTCGTTAGCAAATGTGTCAAAGTTGGCATAGTCATAGTCCGCACGGGAACGCTGAATGAACTGCTGCGGAGAAATGTATTTGCGGTATTCCGTTCCAAATTTTAAAGTATGGTTTCCCTTAGTCCAGGTCAGGTTGTCCGCACCCTGGTAAAGATTCTGGATTGCGAACTGAGGGGCATTGGGGTCCGGGCCAAGGTTGAAACCACCCAAGTCGTCAAACGTAAAGTTGGGAAACGCATCCAGATTCTGAAACTTCACCCCTGGTACGACAAAAATTTGCGCGAACCGGTTGAATCCTAGCCGGAACTCATTGGTAACCGTGGGTGAGAACGTGTGATACTCGCTCAGCGCAACAGTGTGGAACTTGTTGGGTTGCGTGGTAAAGAACGCAGGCAGCGTTGTACCTGTGAGACCAGTGTCAAGCAAAATGTTCTTGTTATATATGTACCGCCCACGGATCTGGTCTTTCTCGCTTAGGTCGAAATCCATGGATGTGACCAAAGCAGTCGTGTTGTTGTAATTGGGAGCCGTAAGCGGAAACACGCCAAATTCAACCAAGGTCGCGATACCCTGATGGGTAGTGTCGGGTGCATTAGGACACAAAGGATTGGGTGTTGTGCTGGTAGCTGTTACATAGTCGCAGACATTGAGTGCTTGGGCGGGGTCTGGTGTACCCCCGGTAGCATACTTCTTTAATCCTGCAATATTGCTGGCGCTCACGCCTGGAATCCCAGCAAGCTGGGTGTATCCATTCGCTGTTGGCACAAAAAGCGGCGAACCTGGTGAAGCCGCCTGACCGATCGGGTTGTACTCGTAATTTGCGAAGAAGAAGAGTTTGTTCTTGAAGATCGGCCCACCGAACTGTCCGCCGAACCGGTTATTGTCGAAACGCGGGACTTTAAGTGTTCCCTGGTTCCTCAACGAGGTATCCAAGGCATTGAGGTTCCTATTCTGGAAGTACTCGTAGGCTCGTCCATGAAATTGGTTCGTGCCACTCACAACAACTGTATTGAACTGGCCCCCATTGGAGTGACCGAACTCAGGGCTGAACTGATTTTGCAACAACGCAAAGCTCTGCACCGCGTCGTTCGGAATATAATTTAGAGGTCCAGTTACCCCCTTGTTATTGTTATCAACGCCTTCAATGGTGAAGTTGTTATTGCGGGGCCGCTGACCGCTGATGGAAGGCCCCGAACCAGCGCCCAGGCCACCCGTGCTGGCAACACCAGCCCCCAATAGTGACAGATTCAACACCCCAAGGCCGACGGAAGCCGTGGGTAGATCGTGCAGCGCCTTCTCTTCGTAGTTTGATTGAATCTGCGCGGTCGTAGTGTCAATCAGTGGCGGCGTGCCGGATACTTCCACCGTCACGCTCTGCCCACCTGGCGCGATAGTGAAGTTCAGGGTTCCGGTCTGGTTCAGCGCCAAGAATGCCTGTTGGCTGCTGGTACCAAAACCGGGGGACTTGACCGTCACGGTGTAGGTGCCAATTGGCAAGTTGTTAAATCGATATTGGCCCGCCCCAGTTGCTTTCGTTGTCGTTTTCACGCCGGTGGCGACATTGAGCGCCTCAACGTCAGCGTTCTGAACTACCGCGCCTGACGAATCGTACACGGAGCCAACTAGGTTAGCGCTGATGGCTTGGCCGAATGCGCCGAGCGAGAACGATAGGGCCAACAGCGCGAGCACTGCGGATTTCAGTAGTGTGGACTTCATAATTAAATGCTCTCCTAAAAAATGTCGGTGCAACGATTGCAAGAGCGCGCAACTTCACACAACAAGCACGCAAGACTAACGACAATGTGTTGCACAGTGAATGCCAGTCTGTGTAGTAGGCTCAGAATTAGTTACTACCATTGTTTACTTATAGTTAGCAGCCGCAGGTCCGGTGAATAAACACGTGGATATGATAATTCATATTATCTATACTCGATTGTCTGTGGAGTTTTGTATTTTTAGATTTCAGGTGAGTTTTGAGATCACGAAGCTTCTGTACCTGAACCTGGAGTGAGCCCCGTACTCATGTTCCAGTCCGAGCTACCTGCGGAACAGGATGTTAGAATCCCGACTTCGTGACTTCTGCCCCACATGGCGACACGGGAAAGCCGCTGCGGCTTACAGTCCCTACCCTGGATCTCACCCGACAGTACGCGCGGATTCGGCCGGAAATTCTGGCGGCGGTCGAGAGAGTTTGCGCTTCCGCGCACTACGTTGGTGGCGAGGACGTTGCCGCGTTTGAGGGCGAACTGGCGGCGTTTACGGGAGCGGCAGCGGCGGTGGGGTGCGCTTCTGGGACTGACGCATTGTGGCTGGCCTTGGTGGCGGCGGGGATTCAGCCTGGGGACGCGGTGGTGACTTCGCCGTTTAGTTTTTTTGCGTCGGCGAGCGCCATTGTGCGGGCTGGAGCGAGGCCGGTGTTTGCGGATATTGATTCGCGGACTTGGAATTTGGACGCTAGGGCGCTGGAGCGGAAACTGCGAGATGCGCGCGTGCCGAAGTTGCGAGCGGTGCTGCCGGTACATCTTTATGGGCAGTGCGCGGACATGGATGCGCTGAGCGAGCTGGCGGAGGAATTCAAGCTGGTCGTGATTGAAGATGCGGCGCAGGCGATTGGCGCGGAGTGGAACGGCAAGTGTGCTGGGGCTTTGGGACAAGCGGCGGCGTTTAGTTTTTATCCGACGAAAAATTTGAGTGCGTACGGCGACGCTGGGGCAGTGACTACCATGGACCCGGATTGGGCCGAGCACATGCGGCGGCTGCGGAATCATGGGAGTCCTCGGCGGTATGTGCATGAGGAGTTTGGATGGAACTCGCGGCTGGATTCGATGCAGGCGGCGATTCTGCGGGTGAAGATGCGGTACATCGCGGAATGGAACGAGGCACGGCGGGAGCGGGCTGCGGTGTATGACGGGCTGCTGGCGGGAATTGCTTCTGTTACGGAGCATACGCCGTTGCGACTGCCCTGGCGTGACCCTCGGGCGCGGCATGTGTTTCATCAATATGTTGTTCGGGCGCAGCGGCGGGATGAGCTGCGGGCATTTCTGGCTGAACGCGGCGTGGGCAGTGAGGTTTACTACCCCATTCCGCTGCATTTGCAAAGTTGTTTTGCGTATTTGGGTTACCGCGAAGGAGACTTTCCGAAGGCAGAGTTAGCGGCGCGCGAAGTGTTGGCGCTGCCGATGTTTCCGGAATTGCGGTTGGACGAGCAGGAGTATGTGGTCGCGATGATCGCTGAGTTTTATAGCTAAACCTTTTCAGGCTTAGATCTGGACCTCGCGGGCGAGGGCGCCCGCGCCACACGCCCGCGCCACACTAGCCTTTTACGGCTTCACCAGGCGCACGATTGGGCCGTTGAGTTTGTATTTTCTCTCCACTACTTTTCCGTCATCATCTCGGACGTGCAGAGTGAAGGTGGGTAAAGTTCCCTCTTTGCCGAAGTCCTGGTGGCCGACGGATGCAGGCAGAACGCCGTTGAGCTTGTGTTCGCGGTAGGCGGTCTCGTAGCGGTGGCGTTTGCCGTTCCAGGTGAAGACGCGGATCTGGTTGAAGTCGAAGGGTTGGCCGTCTTTGGATTCTGTAAACAGAACGAGATATTCGGGGACTTTCTTGGCTAGGCCCTGATCTAAATCAGGACTCCCCTTGTCCTGCACTTCTGTCAGCACAAAGAACGCAGCCATGCGCTGGCCTTCGGAGTACTGCGCGATTTCCAGCGGGATATCGAAATCGACGAGGCGAGCGAGAACCCAGCCGATGCGGCTTTGCGCATCGCGCACGAGGAGCCAGTCTTCGAGAATAGGCTTGGGACCTGCCTTTCCGGAAGCTGGCTCGGGAGGTATGGTGGATTCGGGCGCAGCATTTTCAGGTACGTCCGCGTCTTTGTCTTTTTCAGTTTCTTTTGCCGGCGAAGGAGCGGGTGGCTTGGGTTTCGGCGCCGCGCCGGGAAGAGCCTTTTCCGCAAACGCGCGTTTGAGGACGGAGAGTCTCCCGCCCTGCGGCAACTGATAAAGATGCTCGGTGTCGCGTCCGGGAGCTACGTGGAGATTGGTTTCAGCGTGGGTTGTGCTCTGGGCCTGGACGGGAGCAGTGGCATTGTCTTTGGCTAGTTTTTGGAACGTCTGGAAAACATCTTCACCTACGAGCGAACGTTGCTCGACCCAACCGTCGGTGCCGTTGGTGGTGCGGACGTGGACGAAACGTTTGTTGGTAGTGCGCTCGAGGACGTCTAGGCGCTCTCCGTTCTTGACCGTGGCAACTTTGTTGTAGACCGTGGCCACGCGATCACGGAGAAACGTCTGCGGCGCGGAGACGTAAGCGGCCTCGCGAGCCTTGCCACCGTGGTTCTTGCAGCCTATTGAGGCGAGAACGATCACGAGAGCTGCGACAGCGCAGAGTTGGGGGAGAGGGCGTGGCACGGAGTCGTCGAACTCCAAGTATACCCGTGAAGGCGGGTGCTTCGGATGCCGGAAATGGTACCAGCATCGCTCAAACCATAACACGAACCAAAACAAAATCGGGGGCTATAAAAGCCCCCGATGATTCACAAGGTCATTTCTGCACGTGACTAGTTAACGTTCACTGTCGCCGTGGCTGTGAATCCCCCGAACTTGGCTGTCACCGTCGTAGTGCCTACCGCAACACTCGTAACTAACTCCGAGGTTGGGGGACCAGCCACTGGCGAGAGTGTCACAAACGTTGCTACATTCTCCGACCAGATGGCACTGCTCGACACATCGGCTGCCGGACCGCTGGCAAATGTCGCCGTCGCAGTCAGATTACCCGTGGAGCCGTTGGCGATGTTCAGAGGATTCGGACTGATCGAGAGGCCCGTAACAGTTGCGTTCGTGACAATGATGGTCGTCGTCCCAGGAATTGTGCCCACTTGCGCCGTGATGGTCACGCTCTCCGTAGCGGCGGTGTTCGTCGAAAGAGCGGTCACGAGTCCATTAGCATCGACCGTTGCACTTGTCTTGTCTCCCGAGGTCCAGCTTATCGCCTTCCCCGACAGGGTCTTTGTGCTTCCATCGTCATAGGTTCCAGTCGCGGTCAGCTGCTGGGTCTTGCTCACAACCACAGTCTGAGCGGCGGGAGTAATCGTTATCGACGTCAGCTTCGGATCGACAAAAAAGTTCTTGCAACCGGCCAGGCTCAAAATGAGTGCCACCAAAGCCAGCAGCGCTGGCAAAGCCTTGCGATTCGGCAAAGAAATCATATTAAGAAACCTCAGAAGGGGCGGCCTTAGCGGCGACCGCGCCGGATTCTCGAGATTCTAGCAGAAAAATGGGCGGGGTTCTCCCCCACAAATGGGCTATCTGGCGCGGCTTCCAGCTAATCAAGCCACACCTGCCAAAACCCACTCTTGCATGAACTCGACCCAGGATGATCGTTTTGGTCTTGGGAACTTGCAGAAAGCTTTGCGCCGGCGGAGAACCGGGCGGCATTCACGCCGCTGGGCGGTCAAGGGCGGGGCCGTCCCACCCGCATCTCGCCATCTCAACTCGTTGATTTAGTTGACTTTACCGGGCTGGTCTTTTCCCGGATGGTTCTTGGGGCCTGCAATGTGCTCGTCAATCGGCTTGCGGGCAGAGAAACCCTCGTTGGTTCCATGCCAGTGCGTGATCTTCTTTTCGCCCAGCTTCCAGCAGAGGAAAATTGTCTCGCCCTTCACCACACAGGGAAAATCGAGCAGCCCGATATCGAGATCTTTCACCTGCACGCCGATGGCATCGATCTCATGCACGGCATCCTTGACGCGTTGCAGGGCCTTGTCGCGCTCGGCGCGGCGGCGCGCGAAGTGGGCCACGTTGACGAGCAAGCCTCCGGCGAGGAAGACCCGGTGTGCTAACGCCTGGAACTCGCCGTCGACATCATCCATCACCTTCTTGCCGTCGATGGCGGTGTGGACGAGGCCTCTGAGGGCGGGCAGCATGGACTGCGCTTCTTCGAGAGTGAAAGTACGATCAGACATAAGCTTGGTCGGAATCTAGCTTGATTCTATTCCTTACCTCAGTGAATCTCCAGCATTCTATCCAGAGCCACGCGGGCCCATTTCTTGACGTCATCCGAAACAGTGATCTGGTTCACGACGTTGCCCGCGACCAGATTTTCCAGCACCCAGCATAGATGCTGCGGCGAGATACGGTACATGGTCGTACACAGGCAGCCCGCGTCGTCGAGCGTAATGACCTTCTTCCCTTTCGCGGCAAACTCTGCGCCCATGCGGTTGACGAGGTGAATCTCGGTGCCCACGGCAAACATGGTGCCCGCGGGGGCTTCGTCAATCAGCTTGAGCAAGCCTTCGGTGGAGCCGATGCCATCGGCTTTTTGGCAAACTTCCCAGCGGCATTCGGGATGCACGATCACGCGGATGCCGGGGTATTTGGCGCGAACGTTGTCCACATGCTCGGGGAGAAATCGCTGGTGGACGGAGCAGTGGCCTTTCCAGAGAATGACGCGCGCGGCTTTGAGTCGCTCGGGCGTGACGCCTCCGTTGAGCAGGTAGGGATCCCAGACGACCATTTCGCTGAGCGGAATGCCCATGCGGAAACCGGTGTTGCGGCCGAGGTGCTGGTCGGGGAGGAAGAGGAGTTTTTTGTTTTTCTGGAACGCCCACTCAAACGATGCCTTAGCGTTGGAGGAAGTACAGACCACGCCGCCGCGCTCGCCGCAGAAGGCCTTGATGGCGGCGGCGGAATTCATGTAGGTGATGGGTGTAATGCCTTCGCCCGCGTCGTTGGTGAGTCCAGCACGGGTGAGTTGCTCCCAGCAGTCTTCCACCTGCGTGATTTCGGCCATATCAGCCATGGAACAACCGGCGTTCAGATCCGGCAGAATTACGGCCTGCCCTGGATGGCCCAGCACGTCGGCGCTTTCCGCCATAAAATGCACGCCGCAGAAGACGATGTACTTTGCCCCAGCCTGCGCAGCCAGTTGCGAGAGGCGGTAAGAGTCGCCGCGAAAATCGGCGAAGCGAATGACTTCATCGCGCTGATAGTGGTGCCCGAGAACGATGCAGTCTTTGCCCAGCGCAGCGCGCGCGGCGGCAATCCTGGCATCCATGGAGTGGTCGGGTAGTACGAGATAGTTTTCCAGAGAACACGTGGCAGCCGTGGCCGTTGTCATAGTTGTTTTCCGCTTTCAGCCCCAGCAACGGCGGCTCGCGCTGGGCGCGGACTCGCTTGGCTCTGGAGCGGGGATGTTGAAAGCAACCCTGCGGTTCCAGCAGATTCACTGCGCCTGGCTCAATCAGCCTGAAACGCCCAACCTGCGGGGATGTTGAAACCGCCTAATTCTTCACTGCACTTACTTCGATGTTGAAAGTCCGGCGGGAGTCACATTTTGTGAAACCCAACCGTAACCCTAGTCCAGCACTATTTTGCACAAGTTTTCGGAACGAAGCAAGGCTCGCATTTATACGGATATTAGTGATATTATCGAAATTCAATAAACTCCGTAAAGAAGCTATAAACCGATGGATCCAATAGGCAACCCATATTCACCCGGCGCTGGGTCTCCTCCCCCGGAACTGGCTGGCCGCGACGAATTAAGAGAACAGGTCCGCATTGGGATTGCCCGGATTCGGCGTGGCAATGCCTCGAAGAGCGTGCTGCTCGTGGGTCTGCGTGGGGTCGGCAAGACCGTGCTCCTGGATCAAATGCGGAAGGACGCTGAGACTGCAGGCGTCCACACGGTGCGCATCGAGGCACCGGAGGGACGGTCGCTGCCCGCACTCTTAGCACCGCAGCTTCGTCTGGCGCTGCTTCGCCTGAGCCGGGTTGATTCCGCGAAGGACATGGCACAACGTGGACTACGGGCATTGGCAGGTTTTGTTAAGGCTCTTAAGTTCACCTACACCGATATCGAAATAGGAATAGATTTTGATCCCGAGCCCGGGTTGGCTGATAACGGAGATCTCGAAGGAGATTTGGCAGCATTGCTCGAACAAGTTGGCCTGGCTGCAAAGAACGGCCAGACTGCCGTTGTCATCTTCGTAGACGAACTCCAATACGTAAAAGAGGACCAGCTTGCAGCTCTCATATCCGCGCTGCACCGTTGTGCGCAGGGCAAGCTACCTTTGACAGTTGTAGGCGCCGGCCTCCCTCAGTTGAGGGGAAATACCGGCCGCGCGAAGTCGTACGCGGAAAGACTCTTTGATTTTCCGATGATTGGCCGGTTAGCAGACTCTGAGGCAGAACTCGCCATCGTCAAACCGGCTAAAGATGCTGGGGTCGACTACACTCCCGATGCCGTGAGTGCGATCATTTCGCAAACCAGGGGTTACCCTTACTTTCTGCAGGAGTGGGGAAAACACTCGTGGGACGTTGCCCGGGAGAGCCCGATCACCGCTTCAGATGTTGATGTTGCTTCCATCACGGCGATCGCGGCGCTGGATGAGAGTTTTTTTCGAGTGCGATTTGATCGCCTTACCCCGACCGAGAAGACGTATCTGCGCGCCATGGCGGAACTTGGGGCCGGCCCTCATCGCTCCGGGGACATTGCAGTAAAACAGGGCAAAGCTGTTACCTCACTGGGTCCAATTCGCAACAACTTGATCGCGAAAGGAATGATCTGGAGTCCAAATCATGGTGACACCGCCTTCACCGTGCCGCTATTTGATGAATTCATGAAGCGCATCATGCCGTGAGGGTAAATGCGCCCACGAACCGGTACGGCCGCATTTCGCGGAAGTGTGTTTTCCGTGTAGGCATCGACCAAGGAATTATTGAGTGGTGGAACCCACAACCGGGTCTTTAGTGGAGCGAGCGCTCCGCCATCTTCTGCATCTCATACCACTTTTTTAGAACATAGAAAGCCTTCTTCTTTTTTCCCTGATCCGAAACCAGCCCCTTGCGATTGTAATAATCCTGAATCCCCGGCAGCAGGCGGCGGGGCGAGCGAAAATCCATCAGGATCCAAGGGCTGGTACCGCGGAGGAACGGGATGCGATCAAGCATGGCGGTTTGATGCTTGTATAAATCTTCCTGCCACTCCTCGCTGAACCGCAGATCGGCAGCGCCGTGCAAGCCGTAGCGCGCGCCACCGCCGAATTCGCTCATGATCAGCGGCTTGTCGTAGGGCGATTTCCAATTGGCTTTGTCGGCGCCTTCGGGCTTGCCTTCGTACCAGCCGATGTACTCGTTGCAACCTAACCTAGCACGTCCAAGTCCGCGCCCAGCGAGTCGTCGATGCCGCGCGTCGTACCATCGCGATGCTGCACTTGCAACGCCGCGCTGATCAGCCTCGTGGAATCCAGTGCGCGCGCGGTCTTCACCAAACTCTGCATGAACTTGGTTCGCGCTTCGGTCACGGGAGTCTCGTTGCCAACGGACCAAATCACGATGCTGGCCCGATTCTTGTCACGGGAAATGTTTTCGGTGAGCTGATTCTGCGCGTTCGCCAGGGTCGCCGGATTGTCCCAGGCAATGCCCCAGTACACCGGAATTTCCGACCACACCATCAGGCCCATGCGGTCGGCCATGCGCAGCATGTGCTCGTTGTGGGGATAGTGCGCCAGGCGCACGAAGTTTGCGCCTAGCTCCTTGGCCCAGCCGAGCAGGGTTCGAGCATCCTCTTCGCTGTAGGCGCGGCCGGAGCGATAGGGCGCTTCCTCATGAATCGAAACTCCGCGCAGGAAGATTGGGGAGCCGTTCAGCAGGATTTCGTGTCCGCGGACTTCGATGCTGCGGAATCCGATTTCGTCTTCAATTCTGTTCGCGCCGCTTTCGATTTCGACCTTGTAGAGCTTCGGCTGGTCGGGCGACCAGAGTTGCAGGCGCTTGTCAGAGAAAGCGAATTCAGCCACTCCGGTGCTATTGGTGGCGACGGCCTTTTCGATCGCCAGTTCAGGAATCCGCACGGTAACTTTTTGGTCGGCTGCGGCGTTGCTCAGCTTCACCCAGCCGGCGATCTGATCTCGCGTGCCCGGCGTCAGGTGGATGAACGAATCTTGAATAAACCGCTCCGGGACCTCGACTAGTTGAACGTCCCGCGTCAGCCCGCCGTAGTTCCACCAATCGGTTGAGAGCGTGGGGACGCCTTCAGCTTTGCGCTGGTTGTTCACGTAGATGACGACAAAGTTCTCGCCTTCGTGCAACAGCGGCGTGACTTCGCAGTTGAATGACGTGAAACCGCCCTCGTGGTCGCAGACCACCGTGCCGTTCACGCCGACTATAGAAAAGTAGTTCGCGGCGCCCAGGTGCAGAAAAACGCGCGTATGCGGTTTGGGGTGATAGGAGAACGACTTCTGGTACCAGACGGTGCCCTCGTAGAACAGGAGGGACGGACGCTGCGTGTTCCAATCGCCGGGGACGTTGAGGGTTTCGCTCTTGTCAAAGCTGTACTCGATCAAATCCTGCGGCGTCTGCGGTTTGGCATTTTGGAAGAACCCGTCCTGCGAGCGGAGGTGAGAGCGGTAGTCTTTGAGGCCCGTGTCGTAAGGGTCGACGACGGCGTGCCAGGGGCCGTTGAGGGAAATGGCTGTGCGATGCTCGACGCCAGTGATGAGGGGTGCAGGCTGCTGCGCCAAGGATGAGGACGCTATTGCGACCACGAGTGCCAGTGGTAAGACCCTGACTGACATGAAGCGCATCTCAGATACAGAAGTGCGGCGCTGACGCAAATGGCAAGTCAGCGAACCGACCAAACTTTCAACTCTTTCTCCGAACCGCTCGTCACCAGCAAGCGTTCGTCGGAAACAAACTCGCCGCCGTTCGCCGCGACGCCCGGTCCGAGATCGAGAATCCGGGGCGATTGCGTTTCGAGGTCCCAGATCTCGACGGGCGAGATGTTACTCATGGCATTCTGGTCGAAGTACGCCGCTGCCAGAAGCTTGCCATTGGGAGAGACACGAAGATCGAAGAGGACGTCTTTTTGTTTAGGAAATGACCGCAGCGTCTTTGCTGTGTTCGCATCGAGAACCGAAATCGTCTTGTCGGCTCCGCCAGTGTAGATCGATTTGCCGTCCGCGGAATATGCAATGGTGAAGGCCTCCAGCAGGAAGTCTTCGTTGCTGCTTCTGAGCGCACCTGTGCGCGCATCGTAAACGCGTATCGCAGTGTCGCCGTCGGCGGTCGCGAGCCAATGACCGTCCGGCGAAAACGCCAGGGCCGAGGTGCCGCTGAAGGGCGCTTTCATGCGGGCTATCTGTTTACCCGCCGCCAAGTCCCAAACCTCGACGGCTCCTTCCAGAGGCGCGGCGGCCAGCAACGTTGCGTCGGGAGGAAAAGCCAGCCTATTGATCGAATTGGAGCTGGTGAATTCCAACTTCAGCGTTGCGGACGAAAACTCCCACGCCCGCACCAGGCCCTTCCCGCCGCCAAGAGCCAGGTACCGGCCGTCTTTGGAGAAACAGATGTCGCCGATGTCTTGGCCGCCCAAATCGAGCGTGCGGAACCACTCTCCCGAGGCAACCTTCCACAACCTCACCTTGTTGTCGCCACTTGCCGCTGCGAGGAAGTCCCCGGCCGGTGAAATCACGGTCGACTGCACCCGGACCCCATCCGGCAGGGGAATCGTCTTCTCCAAATGAGGCGACAGGCTCATCAGCAGCGGACACACGAGCAAAGTCGTCGCGAACAACGCGAGCGAGCGGCGCATTAGAGGCGCTCCAGACAGAGCTCGAAATTCACCGCGGCATGAATCTCTTTCGGATCGCCCACCAGCGTCACCGGTCGAACCAGTTCCCGGCTGTGGATGAGCGGATCCCGATTGAAGTTCTTGTCGGGATCGCCGTCGAACACCGGATCTGTCGCAAAGTATAGCTGCGTGATGAGCGGCTTGTGCCCCGGCGCGGTCACCAGATAATGAATATGCTGGCACACCCGGTCGGGATAGTGTCCCGGCATCACGGATTCGAATTGGTAGGTTCCGGAACTGTCGGCCGCGAGCTTGGCGCGATAACGGTAGCCATCCACGTCGTAGTGGCCCAGGTGATCGGTTTGCCAGATTTCGACCACCGCATCCGCCAGCTTTTCTCCGCGCGTGTCGAGGACCAGCCCGGAAACGGCCAGCGGCATCCCGGGGTCTCCCAGCGCCCGCATCATCGCAGTTTGTGGCGCCCGCTTCTTGTAGAACGGACCGAGTTCATTCGGCACAGTCGGCTTGCGCAGTTCCTTTTCTTCCAGCGCCAGCAGCATCGCCCCGCTGCTCTGGGAAGCAGCCACAGTCAGCGCCCCTAGCGCCAGACACTTCTGCAGAACCTCACGACGGTTGAACCCATTGCCGTTCAGCATGAACGCCTCCTTGGGCGGACCCTGCATAATTTCAGCGGGAGTATAGCATGCCCTCCCCGTGTTAGAATTTCAGTAGTTCCTTCCAACCATGCATCCTGACCTGGTAAAGCTCCTCGCCCTGCAAGATGTGGATAAAGAAATCCTGCGTTTGAACGAAGAAGTCGCCGCTCTGCCCAAACGCGTGGCCGCGATCGAGGCGCAACTTGCGGGCACCAAGGCTCAGCTCGAAGCCGCCCGGACCGCCGTCAAAGCTGACGAAGCCGCCAAGAAGAAGTTCGACGCCGCCAACCTCGATTTACAGACGAAAATCTCCAAGTATCGCGATCAAATGCTCGCCGTGAAAACGAATGAGCAGTACAAAGCCCTCCAGCACGAAATCGACTTCGCCCAGCAGGGAATCCAGACCAACGACGACAAGATTCTGGAAACCATGGTCGACGCCGACGCCAAGGCCACGCAGGTAAAGGCCGCCGAGGCCGAGCTCAAGGCCGAAACCGCTGAGATCGAAAAAGAGAAGAAGATCGCGCACGACAAGACAGCCGAAGACGAGAAACTTCTGGCCGAGTGGCATGGCAAACACAATGGCCTTCGGACTGGTGTTCCCGACGAGTGGATCGCTCACTACGAACGCATCGCCAAGGCTCGCAAAACTGGGCTTTCCGAGGCGCGCAACAGCAAGTGCCTGACCTGCCAGATGACGCTGCGGCCGCAGGTCTTCGCCGAAG
>JAYTQD010000587.1:0-7794 GCA_043746935.1 Acidobacteriaceae bacterium
CGGAAGCTGCCCTGCTGACTCGGTGGCAAGAATCCAACAGCCAATTTCGCTGGTCCGTTCGCTCACAGGCAGGCATCCAGCAAATCCTTTCTGTGCGACCAGCTCATTGGTTTCTCGGAGAACTTAATGTATCGCAGAAATGAGAGCCTTGTCAGGTGGATGTAACCCGTTCCCAGGGCGGAGGGACTTTGACTGAAGCCATGCCTGCGGAGCGGGCGGCTTGAATGCCTAGGTCGGTGTCTTCGAAAACCAGACACGCTTGCGGGGCGACGCCTAGTCTGGCAGCGGCTAGGAGGAAAGCTTCTGGATGGGGCTTGCTTTGCTTGTAGTCTCCGGCACAGACGAATGTGTCGAATCGGTCGTGGAGGTGAAGAGTGATGAGAGACGCGTCGACCGATTCCCTGGTGCTTCCAGACACGACAGCGAAGGGGATGCGTCCGTGCTGGGCTTCGATGTGTTCCAGAACTTCCTGGACTGGTTTGAGTTGCGGGAGTAGTTCGATGTAGAGATCTTCCTTGCGAGTGGCGACGATCTGGACCGGCATGGCGAGTTTGTGTTTAGCGTTAAGGGTGGAGATGATCTCGGCGATGGGCTTGCCGCCCCATTCATAGAAGAGGGATTCTTCGAAATCGCAATTCCACTCCGCCAGGGCTTGTTTCCAGGCGATGTAGTGGAGTGGCATGGAGTCGGCGATGGTGCCGTCACAATCGAATAGATAGGCTTGGAAGGTACCAGGAGGTAATTTCAGTTTCATGATTAGGGTTTTGGTTTGTGGCCCCAGGTGAAACGGCGGCCTACGATGCATTTTACGATGAGATGATCGGTGGCGCTGGTGGCGCCGATGCCTACGCCGAAATTAAATTCCCAGTTGGGAGAGAGGTTGAGGTCGATGGAGGGAAAAAACTGTTGTTGCTGGTCACGTAGCGGGTCGAAATCTGCGACTGGGCCGAGCGCGGCGTAGTACTCGAGGCCGGCAGTGATTTTTTTGGTGAAATCGAAACTGACTTTGGCGTTGGGGGAGAAGCTCCAACCTTGATTTTGGCTGGCGCCGTGGAAGGAGCGGTCGATGGCGGGATTGAAGGCTAGGTACCAGCGGCCTAGTTTTTTGTCGATGATGGGGCGGACTTCCCAGGTCCAGGTGTCCGGAGAGAAGTTGCGCTGCTGGTAGCCGATTTCCGTGGAGAGGCTGAGACCGACGGGCCAGTGCCAAGATTCCGGAATTGCAACGCGAGGGCGAATATGATCGCCGACCCACATCCAGCCGCCGTCGGGTTGGATGGTGGAGAAGACGTAGAAACCAGTTTCGAACCAGGGGGTGAAGCCGTGAGTGACTTCGAGGGTTTCGTGGACGGCGTGGTGGGTGGGGAGGACGCCGTCGATTACGGTTTTGGCGCCTTGGACGGTGAAGTTGCTGTGGAGTTCGATCATGGTATCGCCGGGGGCGACTAGATCAGAGCCGTAGACTTGGATTTCGGTGTTGTCCTGGGCGAAGGCCGGGGTGAGCGCGCAGAGGACTACCAGAGCGGCGAGGATGAGTTGCTGCTTCATGTCTTCTAACTATTCGCCGGGCTTAGCGATTTACGCAGCCGTTCCCAGGGCAATTCTTTCCAATTGTTGAATATGGTTCAGATCGTGGCCCGCCATGGTCTCGACAATTGTTTGGAAGGTCATGTCTCCGCGCTCGGGATGCGAGACGAGTTTGTTGAACGCCTCCGCGGGAGCATTGCGAATCAACATCACATTCCATTGCCGAAGGGCCGAGAACACGGCCAGCGCGGCGTCCGCTGTAAACGAGGAGTATTGGCGCGCCCAATCATCCTGGTCAAACGGCTGGATGACGTGGTGAGGCTGCGCCATCGTCTGCCGCAAACGCATTGCGAAGACAATCTCACAGTCGGCCAGATGGCAGAGAATTTCCCGCGAACTCCACTTTCCTGGAGCGGGGCTGAGGTCTGTTTTTAGTGGACCCAGTTTGCCGGCCAAGTCATGCAAGCGGCCTGCCGTTTCGCCAATCACTGTTTTCGCGTCACGGCTTCCGAGATAGCTCGCGTAAGGATTCAACATGGAAGCGATTCTCCTTGTGCAATCAAGATTTAGTCCGACCAAGGTTTTACAGTGCGGTCCCAACGGTGAGGCTTCAAATTCGTGAGCAACCGCTGATCCAGAGCTCCCTGATCGCTGAGAGTGATGTTGTCCCGCACGTGTTCCAGTTTCCGCATACCCACAATCGTCGTACTCACAGCAGGGTGTGAAAGGATAAAGCGCAACGCCATCTGCGGCAAACTCATTCCCGGCGGCAAGAGTGCTTTGAGATTTTCCACCCGCGGAATGGTATTGCCAAGGTTCTCCGGACCAAAGTATTTCGCCCGCCAATCGCTTTCCGGGAATCGTGTCTGCAAGGTCATCTTGCCGCTCAGACTGCCCTCGTCCAAAGGCACGCGCGCGATGACGCCGATATTCAATTCCTGGCAGACGGGGAATAATGCGTCTTCCGGAGATTGATCGAAGATGTTGTAGATCACCTGCACCACGTCCACCAGTCCGGTACGCAGCGCCTTGATGCCATTCGCGGGCTGCCAGCGGTTGAGACTGAGTCCGAAAGCGCGGATCAGGCCTTCGGCCTTCAGCTTCTCCACGGTGGAGTGGAACTCCGGATCGCCCGCCCAACTGTCGTCCCACACATGGAGTTGGAGGAGATCAATCGCATCCGTGCCCAACTTCTTGCGAATCATTTCCGCATACTGCAAAACATGCTTCACCGGAAAAACGTCGCTGTACTTGTCGGTCGGCGATGCGGGCCACTTGTCGTTGAGCGGCGGAATCTTCGACGCCGAGTACAAGCGCTTGCCAGGGTTGCTCGCTAGAATCTGTCCTAGCAGGCCGTCGCTCTTGCCGTTCCCATAAGCCCAGGCTGAGTCAAAAAAGTTGCAGCCCAGATCCACAGCCAACTGCAAGGCCTGCAAAGACTGGCGATCCTCGGACTCGGACCAGCCTCCCATTCCCCATAGCCCGTGAGCGATGTCCCCTACCTCAAAGCCGGCGCGTCCTAATTTTCTGTATTTCAGCGGAGTATCCTCTCGTCTTGCGTTGAATCCAATATTGTATCGAAGCCGACGCCCGCGCGGTGCACCCTGGCGGTGAAATCAACCCAGTGACGGTCGTGTTTTGACCTGGCACGGGACCGCGCTAGAATGAGCTATGGTCCAAGCGAACCAAACCGGGGCGCGCGGGTTCACTCTCGTGGAACTCATGCTCACGATCATCATCCTTGGGATCCTGACCGGCCTTGCCGTGCCCATGGCGCGAACGGCCATCAAGCGGCAAAAGGAGCGCGAACTACGCTACGACCTGCGACTGATGCGCGACGCCCTCGACCGCTACAAAGATGCCTCGGACCGGATGATGTTCCGCGAAAAAGGAGATTCCACCGGCTATCCCAAGTCGCTGGACGTGCTGGTCAAAGGCGCGGAGATTAATGGCGGCAAGACGGTTCGCTTCCTGCGGGAGGTTCCCGTCGACCCGATCACGGGAAAAGCCGAGTGGGGCATGCGCTCCATGGAAGACGATCCCGACTCCGACTCCTGGGACGCGACTGCCGTCTACGATGTCTATTCCAAGGCTGAGGGTACGGGTCTGAACGGCACACGCTACCGGACTTGGTAATACCTTTTCTGTTGTGTTCCATAAATGAACAGTGATGGAGGCAGGGGCGTCCTCGCCCGTGCGCTTGTGAAGGTGCGGAGAAAGTGCTTTATTGAGCAAGTATTCCTAGACCCGCACGGGCGAGGACGCCCGCGCCTCCATCGAAATTATTCGATCCGCTTTCGCTGCTTCGAGCCGTGCAGTTGACTGTGTCCCCGCACTAAGTGAAAAAGTTCTTCCGCAAGGTTCTTGGTGTGATCGCCCGCCCGTTCGAAGGCCTGGGCCATGAGTAAGATGCTGGTGCTATCCGGGCCGATGCGTTGCGAGCTGGTTTCGAGATGGCGTTTGAAGACGGCGTGGCAAGCCGTATCGACCTCGGCGTCCAGATGCAGCACCGATTGCGCCAGTTCCAAATCACGATTTAGAAATCCGGCGTGAACCTGCGTGAGCATCTTCTCAATCACGACCGTCATTTCCACCAGGTCGCGAGCATCCTCCCGCGGCAGGCGCGCCGTAAGTTGCTCCAAGCGGTGAGCAACGCTCCACGTCAGGTCGCCGATCCTCTCCAGGTCAATCGTAAAGCGGAAACAAGCCAGCAGCTGCCTCGCCTCTTCTTCGCTGACTTCCGTGATCGCTTTGGGCAACTCGTCGTCAATCTGGCGCTCAATGCGGTCGAGTTCTTTTTCGCAATCGCGCACCGCAAGCAATGCCATCTTGGAACCTTCTTGCATATAGTCGCGAACGTTGAAGGTCGCATCTTTGGCAACCAGGCAAGCGCGCAGAGCGATCTCCGTGATTTGCTGCGTGGAGTCGAGATAGGCAGCGGGCTTTTTCTTTGCAGCGGACGGCATCAGGTGCAACCTCGCAATATCGTGTCTTGAACTAGTCGCGGCGGAAGCCGTGACCACCCAAGCCCTTCCGAGACCAATTCTAGTACTGCTCTTGCAGCGCCGGTAAACCATGATATCGGCGAAATCCAGAACTCGGCATACCCACAGGGTCTACCGCAGACTTTGCGGCAGCATGACAGCCAGGTTAAAAATTTGTCACAGATTGTTGACTTTGGTACCTGCGAAGCTGGATCACCGGTCTTGAGCTGACTCAGTCGAAGAGGTTTTCCACATTTTCCATCAGCAATCCCCGAGAATCAAAATCTGTAACTGTATCAATACAAGCAAGTTAACACTCATCAAACACCCGCTCCCACATTACGAAGGTAAGGTGCGGGGGGGATGACGCGCACCTAAACTGATGGGAGGTGGGACCGCAGCCGATGTGTGCGGGGATTAGGTTCAGAACGACGAACGATGCCTTTTAAAGCCAGACTGTTTATCGCGATCACGGCGGCGCTGGGAATCGCTATTTCCACGCGCGCCTTTGCGCATCCTCATGGCACCGATCCCGTGCGTTTTTTTTGCTATTTGGTGATCGCCATTCTGGCGTCGCGCATGAAAGTCCGCCTGCCCGGGATCGACGGCACCATGTCGGTGAACTTCCTCTTTGTTCTGCTGGGAGTTCTGGAACTATCGTTGCCCGAGACGTTGCTCATTGGCTGTGCGGCGGGCCTGGCGCAGTGCCTGTGGACACCCTGGCAACCGAACCGCATTGCCAAGATTGTCTTCAACGTGTTCGGCATGATGGCCAATGCGGTAGCCGCCTCGTATTGGGCTTATCACAGCATTGGACCCATGCTCGGGAACAAGGTGCCGCTGTCGCTGGCCGTGGCCGCAACCGCCTACTTCTTCGCTAACACGCTGCTAGTCACCACCATTGTCGTCCTCACGGAAGGCAAGTCGTTTCGCGGCATTTGGGCGGAGTGCTATTTCTGGTCATTTCCTTACTACCAAGCGGGTGCTGCCGTGGTCGGCTTGGTTTTCTTCGCGAACAAAACATTTGGATGGGAACTCTCGCTTTTGATTACGCCGGTGGTGTACTGGATTTATCGCTCCTATCACCTTTACCTGGGACGTTTGGAAGACGAAAAGCGGCGCGTCGAGCTGCAAAAGGGCCACGCCGAGGAATTGACGGCGCTGCATCTGCGCACCATCGAAGCACTCGCGCTGGCTATCGACGCCAAAGACCACACCACGCACAAACACTTAAACCGCGTCCGCACGTTTGCCTTGGAAGTCGGCAAGGAAATGGGGCTCGCCCCGGACGAACTCGAAGCACTCCGAGCCGCGGCTCTGTTGCACGATATCGGCAAACTCGCGGTTCCCGAGCACATTATCAGCAAGCCCGGACGCTTGACGCCGGAAGAGTTCGAAAAGATGAAGATTCACCCCGTCGTTGGCGCGGAAATCCTGGAGCGCGTGGCGTTTCCGTATGCGGTGGCGCCCATCGTTCGCTCCCACCATGAAAAATGGGACGGTTCCGGATACCCAGACGGACTGAAAGACGAAGCCATCCCCATCGGCGCGCGCATTCTGGCCGCCGTGGATTTTATGGATGCTATGACCTCCGACCGCCAATACCGCAAAGCCGTTCCCACTGAGGAAGCGCTGCGCATGATGGCGGAACAATCGGGAAAACATTTTGATCCCAGAGTTGTGGAAGTGCTGCTGCGGCGCTATCAGGAATTGGAAGAGTATGCGGCACAAAATACTCCAGAGGATTCCCTGAGCGAAATTTCCACACAATTTCCAGTCAATCGCGGACTTCAGCCCGCAGCTGGATTCGAGCGCTCGGATGGTGGCCGCGGGCAGCGCAATGACAACGACTTCCTGACCTCCATCGCCGCCGCGCGCCAGGAAGCTCAAATGCTCTTCGAGTTGAGCCAGGATCTGGGCAAATCTCTCAGCCTGGATGAAACGCTCTCCGTGCTTTCGGTGCGTCTCCGCAAACTCATTCCCTACGACTCGATCGTTACCTTCACCGTGAAGGGCAATGACATCGTGCCTGCGCATGTGAGCGGTGACAACTTCCGCCTGTTCTCTTCCCTGCGGGTACCGATGGGCGAAGGTTTATGCGGCTGGGTGGCCCAGAACCGGAAAGCTATTGTGAATGGCAATCCAGCCGTCGAGCCGGGCTACCTGGAAGAGCAAGGCCGTTTCACCACGCTGCGCTCCGCTCTCGCTTTGCCGCTCGAAGGCGTCACCGGATTGGTCGGTGTCCTCGCGCTCTACAGCGTGGAGCAGGATGCTTTTAGCACGGACCACCTGCGAATTCTCCAGGCCATCAGTTCCAAACTCGCAATGTCGGTCGAGAATGCCGTCAAGTACCAGCAGGCCGAGGATTCCGCCACCACCGACTACCTCACCGGACTTCCCAACGCCCGTTCGCTGTTCCTCCATCTGGACAAAGAAATCTCCCGTTGTGGCCGCTCCAACGAGAACCTGGCCATCATGGTGTGTGACATCAACGGGTTCAAGCAGGTCAACGACAGCTTTGGCCACCTCGAAGGCGACCGCCTATTGCGCATGTTCGCGCAAGCTGCCAAGGACATTTGCCGCGAGTACGACTACGTGGCTCGCATGGGTGGCGACGAATTCGTCATCGTGGTCCCCGGCATTACGCCCGTAGCCGCGCAAGAAAAAACCGCTCTCTTCAATTCCATGGCCGTCGCTGCCGGCGTGGAAGTGTGTGGCCGTGAACAAATCTCTCTCAGCGTCGGCATCGCCGTCTTCCCGGACGATGGTGCCGACGCCGAGCAATTACTGGCGCACGCCGACCACAGAATGTACTTTGCCAAGCGCAACCACTACGAGGAAACCGCAGCCAGTACGCCCGCCACCCGTTCCGCCGCTAGCAGGTAGCGGTTCCCAACTCGCCTCAGAAGACGAAGGATCTACACACCGATACCCTCCGGCACCAGCAGCACGACCCCCACACCCTTCACTCCGCTGTACTGTCGAACCCTTTCTCTCCCCCCACGTCTTGTCATTCCGACCAACGGGAGGAATCTGCTCTTCGAAGCGAGAGTTAGAATATGGAACAAACCACGATTGCTCCAAACGTCACAACTCCCGCCCTTAAAAAGCCAAGGACGGGCACCCTTGTCCGGGTTAGGCTGAGAAGATCAAGGCAAAGCCCGGGCCACCCTCTATAACCTTGTCGGCGTTGTCAAGAGACACGTAGAGTGTCCGAGGCGGCTGCACCCTTGCGGTAGTGCTGGACCCCCAGGTTTTGTTCTTACTTCTTAGGCAGCTTTTG
>JAYTQD010000588.1:0-2924 GCA_043746935.1 Acidobacteriaceae bacterium
CGCTCGTTCCTGCACTGCCAGGTGAATGTAGCTTCTCCCCATATGCAACTATCTCCTCTCCGGAAACGTTGCACTTGGAATTTGAATCCACCCACCCGAAATTCCGTTTTGGGAAGGGAAATCAAAACCCATGAAAGGGTCGGCCACCCGCCTGGAGCATCAGTTGTTTGGGACATTTACAGAGCAGCAAAGGCGATTGGACAATGCAACTAGCTAACGACATAAAGGACGACATAAAAGCAGCTAAGAAAATTTGGTTGCCCTGGTGGGCCGTATTGATGTGGATGACTGCATGTGTGCCTATCATCTGGCTGTTTGATCATTTTCGAAGATTTGATCTTGCGCTGCCAGCATTGGTTAGCATAGGGATGCTTGGCTTGGCCATTGCGGTAAAGCGGAAACTGAGGCGGCATGTGTGGTTTTGGATCACTATGACCGTCCTTGCGGCGCTTCATGCCCCGTTGATTTTCTTTGTTCCCTGGACCACCAAGTGGGTACCTGCAATCGCGATTGGTGCCATCGGCTCGGCGGATTTGATTGTAATGCTCGCGATTCTTTCTGTTGTCGGGAAATTCATGGAAGTGCCGAAAGCCTCTGAAAGATGAGCGTGCCGATCTTGAGGCCAAGGAAACGGGATGATAGCCAGGATACCGTTGATGCGGCTCGGCTGCGTCATGTCTTCTAGACACTTACAAGGCAGCAAAAGCGATCAGACAATGCAACTAGCTAACGACATAAAGAACGACATAAAAGCAGCCAAGAAACTAAGGCTACCGGGGTGGGCCGTATTGTGTTTGATTATTGGCGGTATGCCGATCCCTTGGCTGTTCGATCATTTTGGAAGACTTGATATGATGCTGCCGACATGGAATAGCATTGCGGTACTTGGTCTCGCCATTGCCGTAAAGTGGAAGCTGAGGTGGCACGTGTGGTTCTGGATCACCGTGACCATCCTCGCGGCTCTTCATGTCTCGTTGATCTTGTTTGTTCCCTGGACCACCAAGTGGGTACCTGCAATCGCGATTGCTGGCATTGACTCAGTGGGTTTGATTGTGATGCTCGCGATTCTTTCTGTTGTCGGGAAATTCATGGAGGGGTCGAATGCACCTGAGGGGTGAACGCGCCCCAAGGACTACCCATGAGGAAGCCGAAGTCGGGCTGACTCAAGGATAGGGTGCTTGGTGCGTCTTCGGACGATCCGGGCGGCTCACCAGAAGACGGCTGCCCCCACTATTTGGCAACTGCGGAGAGTAGCTTTCCGTGGCATTCCTGAGCGGGCGGGTGGCCGACCCTTTCACGCTCTTGATCTCCATTCCACAATCAGAATCTCGGGTGGGCGGGTGGCCGACCCTTTCACTCAGTTTTGATCTCTCTTCCTAAACTAGAATATCGGATGCCCCGTCCTTGGTTTTTTCAAGGGCGGGAGCGGTCACTGCCTGGAACAACAAGCACCCAAGCCACCCGATCCCGAAACGAAATTCCCCACCCCTCGGGTTCGTGGCGGGTGGCCCAGGCTTTTGATCTCGCTGGCCCAATCAAGAAGAGGGGTGCCCCGTCCTTTGCGCACTTTGCAAAGGGCGGGGATGGAAAATGTTAGCAGAACGGAACGAACCAAGAAACTAGGCCAGCAGTATCGCTTCCCGCCCTTGCAAAAAACGCAAGGACGGGGCACCCGAGATTCCGTTTGTGGAAGAGAGATCAAACTCAATGCAAGGTTGGGCCACCCGCCACCCGAGATTCATTTATGGGACAAAGAGATCAGAACCATGAAGGGTGGGCCAGCCCCCCTTTGTAAAGGATGTGCGGGGACTGGACAAAGAACGCAAGAACGGGGCATCCAACATTCTTGTTGTGGAATGAACATCAAAACCGTGGAAGGGTCGGCCACCCGCCAGCACCAAGTCTACTCGCTCGTCTGGAGCCGACACGGTTATCTCATCAGCCCGAGTTTGGCGGCAACATGGATTCGCCCGGAGCCAGCGTCGGCAACACCGTCTATTTCCCGGTCAATGTCCCCGGCGCACTGCTCTACATTGGCGACGGCCACGCCGCCATGGGTGACGGTGAAATTGCCGGCACGGCCATCGAAGTCCCGCTGCGCGCGCGCTTTCAAGTCAACGTCATCAAAGGACAAAAGATCAATTGGCCGCGATTCGAAAACGAAGACGCCATCATGACGGTTGGCGCTTATCACCCCGTCGACGACGCCCTCCGCATTGCCTACACCGAATTGATTGGCTGGATCCATCGCGACTACGGTCCCTCCGAGATGGACGCCTACGAACTCTTGACCAAAGTCGGCCACATCCGCCTCTCCGAAATGGTCGATCCCAACTACGTGGTCGTCGCCTCGGTGGAGAAGAAATATCTTCCCGCGAAGCGGCCTCAAACGCCCTCACCCACGCCCGAATCGGGAAAGTGACGGGTATTGGGCGTTTTCAACAAGTTTGTCCCTTCGAGTTCTTGACATCACGCTGGCTCAGGTTAAACTTCGAACAACGCCCTCGAAAATTTAGGCATCTGGCCCAGCCGAGCAAGGCAGTACGCGAGCAAGAGTACCGAATGGACCTTTACTCGATCTTAGGGCAACAGCTTTCTATCGACGATGTTCTCCCCCCAGAAGCCGCGCTTGCGGCTGACGCGCCGCCGTTCAGTGCGCAGCCGCTCAGCGCGGAACCCTTGGGCGAGAAAGATGCTTTGACTTTAGCTTTGCGTCTGCTCGCCGAGTCCAAACTCACCGCCCTCCTCACCTCCGCCGTCGAGCGCGTCCGTTACATCACCAACGCCAGCGGCGTCGCCCTCGCTCTGTGCGAAAACGAAGAAGACGCCATGGTATGCCGCGCCAGCAGCGGCCCTTCGGCCCCAGAAGTGGGCGCGCGCATGTACATCCGCTCCGGCATCACCGCCGAAAGCATGCGCACGCG
>JAYTQD010000589.1:0-2922 GCA_043746935.1 Acidobacteriaceae bacterium
AGGTCAAGATCCTCGTAATCCAGTAAACTGGCGAGGGCAGGTCGCGTGGGGACGGCCGCCCTCGGCCGTCCAGGTGGAGTGAACCTCCGCAAAAGCCGCCGAAATCCTGAAACCCCTTAGTTTGCTTCGCGTCTAATGTTTAAAGGATCCTAACCCAACAATGCATTCTTCTCCGGCGCAGCACCACACCTTCCGTGACTTCATTTCTCTTGTATTTTGCTTGTGGTTCGCTCTGGCCTGCACTGCCGCGGCTGGCCCAGCCGACACCATCTTGCCCGCCAAGACCTCTCCCGACCAGCCTTTGCCACAGGACGTGGGACCGGCGGGTCTGCGTTGGACGCTGAAGCGCCTTGCAACCACAGCGCGTTTGATGCACACCACGGCGCATCCCGACGACGAAGATGGTGGCATGCTGACAGTCGAATCCCGAGGACTGGGAACGCACACTCTGCTGATGACTTTGACCCGCGGCGAAGGCGGTCAGAATAAAGTAGGCAGCAGCCTGCTGGATTCTCTCGGCGTTCTTCGCACTTTGGAACTACTCGCCGCCGACCGATACTACGGTGTCGAACAGCGCTTCTCGCGTGTAGCTGATTTTGGCTTCTCCAAGAATCCCGAAGAAACTCTGGAGAAATGGCAAGGCCATGATGTCGCGCTCGGTGACATGGTTCGTGTGATTCGCGTCTTCCGTCCCGATGTTCTAGTCGCGCGCTTTACTGGAACCAGTCGTGATGGCCACGGTAATCACCAGGCATCCGCCATTGTGACCCGCGAGGCCTTCCGCGCCGCCGCCGATCCCAAGCGTTTCCCCGAACAGATTCGCGAGGGACTCACGCCCTGGCAAGCCAAGAAGCTGTACATGGGCAAACTGTGCTGGGATAGCTCGGCGGAATGCGAGAAGGACTACACGGTCAAGATCAACTCAGGGAAAAAAGATGCGGACTTGAAAGAGTCCTACATCGAGTTTGCCATGGATGGCCTGCGTCACCAGCTCTCGCAAGGGGCGGCGCAGTGGACGGTCGATCCCGGCGACCGCTTTAGTTACTACAAGCTGGTAGATTCGGTGGTGCCCAGTGCTGCGGACGCGAGCGGGCACGAATCTGATTTTTTCGCGGGCATTGATACCACGCTTCCTGGACTTGCCAAGCGACTTGGGAACGACGAAAAGGACGCTGACTTCCTCAAACCAGCCTTGGAAGAGATTGAAAAAAATATTCATCAAGCCAGCGTAGCCACCGAGAAAAACCCCGAGGCCGCCGCTGTGCCGCTCTTTGCCGCGTTAAAGCTTCTGGATGAGACATCGCATCGTCTGGCCAAGGTGGGGCTGAGCGGCGCTGCTAGCTTTGGCGAAGTGCCGACGGTCCTGCGTGAAAAGCGTGAGCTTTGCGCTCACGCCATTGATCTCGCGCTCGGCGTTTCCCTGGAAGCGGTGGCAATGCCCGCGCCGATTTCGCCGGGATCCACTTTTACTGTGAAAACCCACTTTCATAATGGGTCGAAGCATGCTCTCATTTGGGATGCAGCTGGCATGGGAGCTGCCGCATCCTGGAAATGGAACTCACTTTCGAAATCAATATTTCCGCGCCTGATTCCTCCTGGCACCGATGCAGTCGAAGAGTTCTCGGTGACCGCACCCGCCAAGGCTGATTCCAGCAAGCCTTACTGGCACCGCGACGATCCGGCGACTGAGAGTTTGAACACCATCGACAATACCCGCTACGCTACGCTTCCGTTTCCTCCATCGCAGTTGTACGCCACGGCTTCGTACTCTCTGGAAAAAATGCGTAACACTCTGCTCGAACCGGTGCGCGCTGCGTTCAAAGACGAACAGGGCACGGTGAGGAGTTGGCCGGCTCCCGTTGTCCCCGAATTTTCCGTTCTGGTCGAGCCCATCACTCAGGTCGCCCGGGTCAACGGCGATCATGCTCTTCCGGTGAAGGTCCGCATCGAGAGCAAAGGGAGCGGAGAGGGCATTCTCCGCTTGCAAGTTCCCGACAAATCCCGCGTTGAACCGGAACAGATTCCCGTCCACTTCGGCGCTGAAGGTGGCTCGCAGGAATTCAATTTCCAGGTACTGGCCTCCGCCGCGCAGGAGACCCGCACCACCATCCGTGCCGTTCTCACCTCGACAGCAGGAGTATCCCAAGGCCAGGATTTCTCAGAAAGTTACAGCATTATCACGCGCGAAGATCTCGGGGCCTACTACTACTTCCAGCCCGCCACCCAGAAGCTCAGCTTCGTTACTGCCGCGCTTCCCGCCAATTTGCGCGTCGGCTACATTATGGGCGCGGGTGATGAAATTCCAACGGCCCTCGATCAACTCGGTATTCGCGTCGAACTCATTCCGACCGAGACGCTGGCACAAACTGATCTGAGCCGATTCTCCACCATTGTTCTCGGCATCCGCGCCTACGATACACACCAAGAAGTTGCCGCCAACAACAAACGTCTCCTCGACTATGTGTCCAACGGCGGAACGCTCGTAGTCCAATACAACAGCGGAGTGGGCGACTTTAATAGCGGCAAGTTCACGCCGTTTCCCGCACAGATGAGCCGCGCCCGCGTGAGCGTTGAGGAAACGCCGGTGCAAATCCTCGCGCCAGACGACGGCATATTCCACTATCCGAACGTGATCACCCAAAAGGATTTCGACGGCTGGGTTCAGGAACGCGGACTCTACTTCATGGAAAGTTGGGATGCCAACTTCAAACCATTGTTAGCCTGCAATGATCCCGGTGAAGCATCACAAAAAGGCGGCCTGCTCCGCGCCCAATACGGCAAGGGAACCTACATCTTCACGGGGTATGCTTTCTTCCGCCAACTTCCCGCCGGAGTTCCCGGAGCCGTACGTCTCTACGTAAATCTATTGAGCGCAGGGCATGAACCCGCCGTTCAAGCCAGCAAAGCGACGGCGCACTAACC
>JAYTQD010000590.1:0-7764 GCA_043746935.1 Acidobacteriaceae bacterium
TCGCCAAACAGCCCTCCGCGCACCAGTTCCTCGTGCCCATCGCTGACCCAAACACGGCGCAGAATCTGCGGTGAGAGGTCGCCGCCCAGGCTTTCCACAAAATAGCCGTACTTCAGGTCGTGCTGCTTGGCGAGATCGATCAGTTTTTTCTTCAATTCCGCGGGCGGCAGAGGCTCGGACGATTCCACCTTCAGCGTCCCCGGTGCCGACTCGGGGGATTGCCCCAACCCAGCGCGCCCGTGACCGTTCGATTCCGGAAAATCGCGAATCGGCTCGCGCCCTATTAGAAAATTGAGCAGCTTTCCTTTTTCCACAACAGAGACAATCTGAGCTTTGACCCCGTCGTCGTCGACCGCGTAACTGCCAATCAAGCTGCGGCCTTGGAATGTCCCCAACGTGGGGTCGTCCTTCACGGAAAGGAACTCCGGCAGCACGCGGCTTTTGTACTCCGCGGACCACGCGCCTGTGGTCCGTGCAGGAGTCCCCAACTGCGGTTTTCTGCCCACAACGTTGTTACTCACCAAACTGTCGATGACATTCTCCGCCGCCGCAGGCGCAAACAGCACCGGACCACGGTAGTCTTCGTCAGCCATCGGGGCTTCGCGCAACTCCTTCAAGGTTGCAATCACTTTTCCAGACTGTTCCAGAATCTTGACGCGCCCGGGAAGCTCCGCCGCTGTCGCCGCCACAAAGCTCCAGCCACGGTACAGGTGCATACCATCCGCGGCTTGCGTCGACCCGCTCACATGAACGTTGTAGAGAGCCCTGCCGTCGCGAACGATGGTGCCTTCCGTATTCACCAGGTAGCGGTTCGTGGCGGAAAAATCCGCGGACGCTTCGAAGTCTTGCAACTCCGCATCGCGCCGGTACAAAGCGCTGGCCGCTCGCAAGCTGTCCACCCAGTTCTGCTCCCCGAGTTCCAGGCGTGTCAGGGACAGCACGGATTCCATTGCGGGAGCCTTCGCGAAGTCGTCCACCGGAATTTCTACATTCAGTTGTTTCAGCGCAGCCTGCTTCTGAGTCAGCGCCTCGCTCGCCATTTTGTAGGCGCGGTCGGTGCTCAGCCAAAGCTCATGGCGCAGCGCGGCAATGTCGTCATCCACCACCGCGACGTTGGTAAAGCCTTCTCCCCCGCCGATGTAGCTGTCCTGTTTGTAGCTGCCGACGCGCACCACCACGCGCAGCAGCCGTCCATGTGTGCGATTTTGTAAACGCAGTTCACCGAAGACCGTCTCTGCCTTGAACTGGTCCACGTCCGAGATGCGGTACTCGATGTAATAGGGCGCATCGACATCCGCCAGCTTGAGCTTCGCTTTGGAGCGTTGTAGCTCTTCCAGCATGGCGCGCAGGATTGGATCGTTCGCGGACTTGGCTGCCGGAGCCTGAGCCAAGCTAGAAGCTGCGGCCGTTAGAATTAGCGCGAAGATAATCGCAAGCCGCTTCATTGTCCCACCGCCTTCGCATCGCCCTTGTCGAACGCTGGGGGCGGCAACAGCGGCGGCCTCATACGTGCATGACCCCGCTTTTGCACTTCAATCTCTGAAAACAACATCGAGGGCGCAGACGCCGAAACTGGAACGCTCCCCGACTCTGCTCCGCAAATGCCATTGAACACCTGCTGCGTGTCGCCCGTCACCACAATGCGGTTCAGCGCGGCAATCGGCGTGCCCACAATATCCACGCCGCGCACTAGCTCATCTGGCTTGCCGTCGGGGTACACCTTCCACACCATCACCGGAAGAATTTGGAACGCTTGCGGCGTGTAGCGTGTCGTCAAAGTGAACCCGCCTTGGATGTCCTCGAAGAAGAGGCCGTAAGGCTTGCCCTGTTTCTTCACCTCATCAATCAACTGCTGGCGCATCTCCGAGTCTTTCACCGTGTGCGTCGAACTCACCATCAAGTTGCCCTGCCGCCCAGTTGCCATCAGCGACGCTTGGCTGCGCCCGTGCCCGTTGGATTTGGCAAAATGATTGATTGGCATTCGCGACATCAAGAAGTTTTTCAGCGTGCCGTGTTCAATCAATTCCACGCGGGCCCCCGGCATACCTTCGTCGTCGAACGCGTAATAGCCGGCCAGCTCCACGCCGTTCAGTTCCCGTTGCGTAGGGTCGTCGGCGACGCTCAGAAACTCCGGTAAAACCGGCTGGCCCACCTTCTTCGTAAATGTCTGTCCTTCTTTCTCGTCGCGCTGGCGATGGCCTTCCAGACGGTGTCCCAGCACCTCGTGGAAAAATACAGCAGCCGACCGTCCCGAAAGCAGAACTGGCACAGTCGCCGGCTCGGTCACAGGAGCGGATTTCAAGCGCTGAATGTCGGCCGCCATTTTCTCGATCTTTGCCGTCACTTCCGCTTCGCCGGGTAACTTGGCCAGCGTTGTCGCCTGAAAGGTCTCGACGCGCATCAAGTCCATGCCGTCTTCCGCGTGGGTCGCCGCATACACCACCAGCCGCAAAGTCGTCGAAGGCGTCACCACGTGGCTGCCCTCACTCGAAACCAAATAAAGATTCGACTGCTGCGCCGAGAAGTTTACATACGACTCCTCGACCTCCGGATACTTCCGCAAAATCGCCGAATAGCGCCGCGCCTGCTCTTCCCACAGCTTGCGGTCGATCGCCAGCGGCGCCGCCGGCGCGGCAACACTGGTCTGCGGCGCTTCCTCGGAAAAATCCGGCGAGGTATCGTCTTCCTTCGCCCGCACAGCCGTTTGCGTCTTCACGTTCAGATAAGCCCGCTGCGCTTTCCGGTAGCCTTCATAGGTCAGCTTCCAAAGCACTCGGGACAGCGCGTCCGGGTCGTCTCCCAGCGGCAAAAGGCCGGATTCAATGCCCGAGCCTCGATTCTCGTCATGCGTATTGTCCAGCTTCGTCGTTCCAATTCGAGTATGCACCGCCCCGTAACGGACATGCAGATCCGTCGAATTCAGCAGCGCCCCCTGGCTGGCGGAGACATTCACCAGCTGATGATCCGAGACCGAATAGCTCAAGAAGTATGGCGCCGGGTCCAGCTTCCCCAGTTCGGTCTTAGCGCGGTCAAGTTCTTTCTCCATCACGGAAAGAAGCGGTTGCGACGAGGAGGCCTGAGCGGTAGTCGCAGCGGCAGGTGACACGGCAAATGGTGTCGCCGACCCAATCAGTCCAAAAGTCAATAAGAGGGGAAATCCAGGTCGAAACAATGCAATGGCCATGTACTTTGCAGTTTATACGAAGAGAGTGTTTTGAGGCTGAAGCAGGATTGTGTGGCGTTCTTCCTGAATTTTCATTTCGGCGACAATTGAAAATTGTATTTTTCGCTATTCGCGGAATGAAAAGCAAAGTTATGGCCCGCACTTTGTAGGCTTACTCCCGGCGCGTGAGACGTTTCTCCAGTGCCCGGAAAGCAAAAAAGTAGCCCCGTTTTCACGGGGCCACCACAAAAGAGGCTAAGTGGGTGGGATCAGCTCAGGCAGGCGAAGCAGCGAGGATTGATCGAGGATTTGGGATAGGAGTCCAAATGCATAGTACGACCTCTTTTCTGCCTTAGCTTGTATGCACCTATTGCGCCAAAGGTAACCAGGTAACCCGTTACCCGATTTCGCATTTAAGTTATTGATAAATAAGATGTTATGCTGCCGCCGACTATCCGGCACGTCGTGATTCCAGAACAGAGAGTGCAGCGATGTGCACATCCGTGCCTTCTTCTCTTGCGGCGGACGTTCCAGCCCTAAAGGAAAAAGGCGTCGCCATAGCGACGCCCTCTAACAACCTAGCCTGAGCTAGCCAGCTCAAGCTAGCTAGGTTCTAACTCACCGTGCGTAGCTTCTCCGGCAGGAAGTGGTACGGAGGCCACGGTCCGCTCAGCACCAACTCACAGTTCTTGAACTGCCGAGTAGCCATGCTGTACCGGTTCTGATACTTCAGAACCGACTTGCTATCAATAAGATGCGCGATGTCGAGCAACATGCCGTTGGAATCTACCTTGCGGCAGCTGACGTCGGCTTCCAGCGGATTGAAGAGCTTCTGCATCTGGACGGTGAGCGTGCGGGCTTTACTCTGACGTTCGCGGTCTTTGGCAGCCTTGACGCGCAGCTTGCTCAGGTAGTCGCCGCCGGTGGTTCTGGGCAACGGCACATCGTCGATAACTTGTTTCAACGACCCGTCGCGAACGATCAGCTTGATGTGCATCTCGGCCTTGCCACGAAGCTGCTCGACGCTCTTGCCAAACGCGCGCCGATTAGTGCGGACCGCCTGTCGCAGGGCGTCATCGCTATCGAAAATCGTGCCAAATTTGAAGGGAAGTACCGTGCCTTGCCGGAAACAGGCTCCAACTACTCGGGCATGTTCGATCAGGGATTTGTGGTCAAAGGGAGCATCAGCGCGGTCGTATTCGCTGACGATTACGGCAAATTCGCCGCTGGGGTAGCCAAACACTGGTGCATCGCCTACGCCTTGAACACTATCGAGAAGGAAGGGCTTGCGGGAACGAACTCCATTGGAAAGGGTCTGCAATTCTGTAAGGCAATACGCGTACCAAGCCATGCAAATACCTCCGAGCCAGGGGGATGCCGAGCTCCAGCCAGATCACGAATTTATGCTTCGTTCAACCTGAGAAGAAAAGGCGGTTACTCTAATGAGGTTTGGGCCAATTCGTTGACTGGCCCGTGGCAGAGTCTATGGGGGAGATTAATTTTTTGCAACAGATTAGCTGCAACTATGTGAAGAAAAAATGCATCCAAGGCCGGAAAAATCAACTTGCAATCGCACTGCCACCTTACCACGTCCGGATGTTTGTCAAGCATAAAACGCCTAGTGAAAGCACTGAAGTCACAGGGGTTAGCTAGGGTTATTTTTCTTTTTTCTTCGTTGCGGAATGGGTGGCGGCCTGCGTGGCGCGTTCCTGTAGCTCCATCAGTCCAACCCGCCGCATTTCGTCAGACGGGGCCGGCTTGCCCGTCCAGATCTCAAACTGCCTGGCAGCCTGCTGTACGAACATTTCGATCCCAGGGATCACTTCCGCCCCACGGGCGCGTCCTGCCTTCAGCAGTGGCGTTTCCAGGGGGTCGTAGACCATGTCGAAGACGTATTTTGCCTTGATCTCTTCTGGCTTGAGCGGGGAGTCCTTGGAGTGCCCCATCCCTACTGGGGTGGCGTTCAAAATCACGTCAAAAGTCAGCTTTTTCAGGTCCGGTTTGTGCAACACCTTGACCCGGGCGGACTTCGCCAGTTTCTGGGCTTTGGCGGCACTGCGATTGAGGATCCAGATCTCGGCGCCGCGCTCTTTCAGCCCGAAAACAGCGGCTCGAGCGGCTCCACCTGCGCCTAGAATCAACACCTTAGCGCCTGAGAGTGGCAGTTTGTGCTCCAGTGGGCGGATGACGCCGGCCACATCGGTGTTGAATCCATAGAGCTTACCGTCCTGGCCGCGAACGACCGTATTACAGGCTCCGGTCTTCGCGGTGTAAGGGTCGGTGTTGTCCAAGTCCTCTAGAATCTCCTGCTTGTAGGGCATGGTCACGCTGAGGCCGGAGATGGGGATGTCCTTCATGCATGCGCGCAAGTCCTTTATGGTCTTGGCGTGCAGGCCCAGGTAGACGGCATTCACGTTTTCGCGGCGGAAGGCCGTATTCATGAGCAGCGGAGATAGAGAGTGTGAAACTGGGTCGCCCGCGACGCCGTAGACGCGTGTGGCTGTGTCCACCTTGTCGACGCGGTAAATGTCGCGCAGCATCTTGGCGGTGACCTGACCAGGAGCGGTTTCCTCGCCGGCGACGGCGGAGGCGAACGTAAAAATGCTACCCGCCCGTAAGCCCAAGACCCGGCTGATGATCCCTTGCTCGCCCATGCAAAGGCCGATCAGCGAATGCCGGTAGCTCTCTTTTTCCAGGAACTTCATCATGACTACGTTGTCGTGCAGTGTAGTGGCGGTGCCAACGATTTTGTAGAAGTCGGCCTGCACGGCTTCCATGGCGGTAAGGGTTTCGTCCAGCTTCTTGGTGGCGCGGAAGTCGTGGTGGGAGAGGATAAGGGCGGCGCGCTCGCGCAGCTTCTTGAGCTGTAAGGGTTTAGTCTTCAGTGCGGTCTCAAGTTCGAGGTCCACCAACTGGCAGCCAACCTCCGCAGCCTTGGAGAGAATGTCGAGCTCGGCGGCGATGGATCCGCGGAACTTTCCTCCGTTGGCGACGCGGCGGCAGGTGGCGATAGCGTAGACGTGGGGATGGTAATCCAGGAAGCCCTGCAACGGCTTCATCGCCAGCAGGGGTTTGGAAAGATAGTCTAACCTGAACTCAACAAAGGGGTTATCGCGGACGAGGGATTCCGCTTTCTCGACCATTTCCGCAGGAGTGTGGCCAACAACTACGACGCAAACCTTGGGCAGTTCATGAGGGCGGATGCGCGGAACGAAAGTGGGCGATACATTCATGGAAATCTTTAGAACAGCGCGCCAGCATACAGACCTGCGTCGCTAGATGCAACATTCGATTCATATTTCTATCATTTTTCCCAAAGGAGTGGGCGCGCCTAACACCCTCGTAACCTTGACCCCCTCGTACCCTCGGGATAACTTTCTGAGGTAAGCCCCTTTGTGACAGCGAGTTAGGTGTGTCCCGCGCAGGCGGGGATGGGGCGAAATTTTTGGAGGTAACATGAAGAAAACAGGATGGTTGCTGCTTTTGTCCGCCGTCATGACCACGGGCGCATGGGCACAGCAGGACAGCCCCGCTGCCGGTAGCGCTGTGATTGAGACCGAAAACGGCGTCACTTTTCCCATCGAGCGCATGCGCCAGCCAACCTACGCGGACGAATATTGCGCGGGTTTCATCAACAAGGACGTGCTGCCGAACGCTAACTACGTGATTGGTTCGCTCGATAGCCCCAATGCCAGCAAGTTCGTATTGGGCGATGCCGTGTATCTGGCCGGCACGGGCTACGCGACGGGGCAACAGTTCACGGTGGTGCGCGAGCTGAGGAATTCAAATGAGGATCCGGCGTTTGCGGGGCAGTACAAGATGCTGAAAGCGGCGGGGCATACCTACGCCGAGTTGGGCCGAATCAAGGTGTTGGATACGCGCAATCACGCCCCGGTGGCGCAGGTGGAATACAGCTGCGAACCGATGGTGCCGGGCGACACGTTAATTCCGTTTGTGGAAAAAACGCATGTGACCCTGCGCGAGTCGGGACGGCTGGATCGCTTTCTGCCTCCGAATGGCAAGGCGACGGGCCGTTTGGTGCTGGCGCGGGACTTCGATACGTTCCTGGGCATGGGCGCGAAAGTCTATGTCAACGTGGGATCGAATCAGGGAGTGAAGGTGGGCGACTATTTTCGCGCCGTGCGGCCGTACTGGCTGGATCGCGATGATGAAGTCGATTCGATTTCGTTGAAGGCGTCCGTGGTGGAAGATACGCAGAAAAATCCGCCGTCGCTGGAGCCGACCCTGTTTACCAAGAATGGCAAGGGGGCGGTGATTCACATGACGGACTTTCCGCGGCGCTCCGTGGGGGAGATGGTAGTGTTGAGCGTGACGCCGACGTCGTCGACCGCGATGGTGATTTTCGCGCTGGAAGATTTACATCTTGGGGATTTTGCGGAAATGGAATAGTTTGTAGTTTCAGTCTGATTCGGGGCGGGGAGAGGAAACTCTTCCCGCTTTTGTTTTTGGGGTTTCTACACTGCACGGGTGGGGGAGTTGAAATGGGGTCACTTCCGTCTGTATGAATGCATAAGTGAAATGAAGAAGGGTTCTCCAAGCGGCTACGATGCTGAGACGGGCGAAGAAAGCGTCCGCTCAGA
>JAYTQD010000591.1:0-2917 GCA_043746935.1 Acidobacteriaceae bacterium
GGACCTGCCAGATTCTGAGTGGACTGGTCAGTGAAACCGTGGCCGTGGCTGCGGGACAGGAACAAAAAAATATTCTTGAATCAGAACGTGCTACGCTCCTGGACGCGTTGGACCGTCTACAACCCCATCTTTCCAAGCTCTTGAGCGGCTCCGATGCGACCGCCCTCGATCCGGTAACCGAAGCCGGGAACGACTTGCCGGTAGCGGCGACTGAGATCCCGCCGCGCGCCGCGGGTCCTGCGCACGGCTTGGCTCGCTTAGGGAAATACCTGATGGCGCAGCAGAAGCTAGGCGCCAGCGCGTCGCCTCGACTCGATTTACAGACGTCCGACTTAGAGACGTCCAACCTGGAGACGAAAGGCGCTCCCAAGAGAACCTCAAGAGAAGTCCACACGGCGCTCAATTTCTCGGTTACGTCGAATCGACCGAGCGCCCAGCCCGATTCCCGCGTAGACGATCCTCGCGTTAACGACCGCGTAAACGACCGCGTAAACAACAACGATGATCTCGATTCACACGACGGTGAGATCGCCGCGAGTTCGGCCTATCTGTATGACTTCGACGAGCAGCCTTTTCATGGGCGAGCCGTGGAACCCCGTGCCATAGAACCCGATGAGCGCGAGTCCAACCTGCTGGAGCTTTCCGCCGAGCCGTGGTCGGGCGCGGAAGCGAATCAGCCCGCTCCGGAAGAGCCAGCTGCAACCGTGGCCCCGGATTTCTGGAATCTGCACTGGACGGATGTTTGTCTGGCAGTCTCGGCACTACTCCTCGCCGCCAGTTTGACCTGGGCGGTCTGGCCCCAGCCAAAAAAGATGGTTGCAACAACAACCGACCCTTCGGCTGTAGCAGCCGAGCCAAAACTGACTGCTTTCGAGGAACTCCTGGTGACGATGGGTCTGGCGGAAGCGCCGCCTCCGCCAGCGACTTACACCGGGGCGCCGGGAACACGGGTCTGGGTTGATCTTCACAATGCGCTCTATTACTGCCCTGGGGCGGAACCCTACGGAAAAACCCCCAAGGGCAAGTTCATGACGCAGCACGACGCGCAGGCTGAGCAGTTTCAACCCGCCCGCGGTCAGCCCTGCGACTAAGGTCTTTCCCCTGCTTCTTCTGTAGGAATATTGTTTTGAGAATTGTCCTCGCTAGGCTCAGAATTGTGGAAAAATAGCTCGTTGGGGGAATCTCCTTGGCGACTGCGGACCGAGAGACGACGGATCGAGAGCCAGAAGCACCAAGAGGCTCTTCTACGCCAGCGCTTCCCAATGCGCGCCTGAATCCACTGCTGAATCCCCTCTTAGCCAAGCAGCTCGGTCGCTGGGCACATATCTACTACACCGCTTCGGTGGACAAGCGCGAAGCTGCTATCGAAAAGCTGGTTTGCGAGCTGGAAGCAGAGGCCGCAAAGATCGCTGGAAATACCGCCACTCCTGTGCCGCGTGAGGAGCGCTCTCAGGACGCCGCAGCACCGCGAACCACCGGCCCTGTGTTGGTGGCCGCGCAGCACACGGAGTCGCCTCCGGTGGCGCCGCCTGTCATTGAGAATGTACACACTGAGGATCTGGTTGTTGCCCCGCCGATTTCGGCGAGTCCAGCGGTTGATTCCGAGGAACAGACCCAAGCGATGCCGGAGCCGATGCCCGAATCGCCGATGCCCGAATCCTGGCACGAACTAATCCGCCAACACGCCTCTTCCCCGCCGCCAGAGGAACCTCCACCAGCTCCGGAGTTCTTGAGCGCCGAGATTGTTCCCAAACTAGCGTCCGAACCTGTTCTTGAAAAGGGTCGAACCGCAGCGGAGGACTATCGCTCGTTTGACGACCTATTGGCGAGGTCGGACGCTGCCCAGTTGGACATGGCGAACGTCACACCTGCTCCTACGCGGCGATGGCGCGTTCCCCTGGTAGCGGCTGGCGTACTCGCGGTACTGGGAGGATCATTCTGGATCGCCTCCGGTCATCACGCCCGTACAGCCGCAATCGAACAAGTTCATGTGCCCCCAAAACCGGTGACCCCGTCTGTGGTCGCAGCAGAACCGCCGACTCCCGCAAAGCCCGCCGTGAGTACCGCGGCCAGAACCGGCGTCCACGAAGTTCTTGTTTCGAAAAATACTCCCCTCGTGGAGAACACCCAGGCAACCGACCCAGAATTAGCGGCCGGGATGCGCTCTTTGCAGGGCAACGGCGTAGAACGCAACAGCGCAGAGGCGGCTCGGCACCTCTGGCAATCAGTGAAAAACCAGAACGGCTCGGCTCTGGTGGTCCTGGCGGGCCTCTACGCGCAAGGCGACGGTGTAACCAAAGACTGCGACCAAGCTAAAATTCTCCTCGACGCGGCGTCCAAGCAGGCAAAATCCCAGAGCCAGACCCAGCGCGTGGAAACGGCCCGCGAAACCCTCCGGACCTCGGGCTGCGAGTAGCCTCAACTTCTCCACTTTCTTCCTGTCCGTCCAAACATTGAAGTCATAAAACCGCGCCTGCCAGAACGGAGCTCGCGTCGAAACCTCCCCAAACAGACTCGCCTGCCGCTCATCCACCTTCTCGCGCCTGGACAGCAAAGCCCGTGCCGAGCGTTGTTTCAAAACTTGCATCACTGTCGAGGGCGTCCCGATCTCCGGCTCGCTGAGCAAGCGATGAATGTGCTCCGGCATCACCACATACCCCACAACAACAAGCCTGTATCGCTTGCGCGTCTGTTCCAGAATCACCGGAAACCGGTCCCGGCGGGTGGCCGACCCTTCCGCGCTTTTGATCTCCATTCTACAACGAGAATCTCGGATGCCCCGTCCTTTGCGTTGTTTGCAAAGGGCGGGAGTCGCGCTGCCTGGGACCAAGGCAATTCAAGCCGCGCGATAAAGGCCTGTGCCGGTAGCAGGAACACGTGATAAAGTGCAGGTGACCGGCTCCGTAGAAGCGTTCCA
>JAYTQD010000592.1:0-2912 GCA_043746935.1 Acidobacteriaceae bacterium
CATGAAGGTGCGCCACTTCGGCTTTCTGTCTGCGAGCTTTGGCATGCCCTTCGAGCAGATCAAGGCGCGCATCGAACTCGCTCAGGGATTTAACCTGCAGCCACCGGCTGTGATCGAGGTCCCCAAAACGCAACCGCTTCGTTGTGCGCACTGTGGGGCGACGCTTCGCTACCGGTGCACGATCTTGCCGCACGTGGCGCTCAGGCAACGGATCGCAACCCTCTTCGCTCATACGGCTGCGTTGGCGATGACGCCAGCGCTCAACGCAGGTCCGTAAAGCGCCCCAGCGTCGATCGGCTTCGCATCGAGCCCAAGCACGGTTGCCAGGCTCGCATTGAGTTCGCCCGCGCGATGATTCGCTGATGGGCGCGGGAGCGCTTTGCCAATGCCCCGCATTTCGTCCAACCAGGAGGCGATCGTTCTGATCAAGTAGTCCTCGAACCGCTCGAAACCCGGCGCATCCTTCTCGCGATATCGCCGCCCTGCGCCATTTCTCGCCCGCTTCCGGCACCGCAGATCATCCTGCGCGGTAAGCATTCCCCATATAGACAGACCTTCACTCACGCCCCGGGCCTCTTGAACAGCGAATTGAAACGACCCTTCGAGTCGTCTCAATCCTTATGGGTTAGGCCGCTCTTTCATCATGCGCGACAATGTAGGCGGCGACCGGTGTTGTGCGGTCTATGCCTGCGCTACAATGAAGAAGAACGGGTTTCGGCAGTGCGCGAAACGCGAAAAGGGCGCGATTCATCTTTTCAACGGACGGGGGCTCATAGTCAGTGCAAGGAATGGACTCGGCGGAGAAACCTCGCGCGCGGTAATACCCCAGGAGTCCGTTTGGATGAAGTCCGAGCCCGCCTCGCACGTAGAAGCGGTCAAGCTGAGCGTCTTCCAGCAGCGAGATGATTGACCGAAAGCCAGCGCCTTTCACTCGATCAACCCATCGCTCAACCAAAGGTCTTGCGGCGGGCGGAATTGGATTTCGTCCGCCATATGGCGGAACATCGCGCAAAGGCCTTTGGGCACACGCAAGCTGTTCAGGAATGACCCAAGTCCAAATCTCTGATTCGTCTCCCGCCGAAATCTGTTTGCGAAGGCGTTCGAGGTCGCACCGAATATGTAGGGCGTCCATTTCCACGGCGGCCTAACGTAAAAGTAAGGGGCTGCGCGCTTTTGCGCAGTCCCGCTTGACTGCCGGGTTGGGCATCACTCGATTAGCCCCCTTTTTCTGGCTTCCTCTTCGCTGGGGAAAATAGCCATAGCTGTTTTCATTTTTTGAAATCCGAAGCGCTCATAATATGCCTCTTTGCCAGGCACCGAGTACAGCATGATGACATCAACATTTGCAGCTTGAGTAAGATGCCGAATAATTTTGCTACCAATGCCCCTCCCTTGGTACTCGGGAAGAACCGCAACATCATAAATTGCAGCACGCCACACACCGTCCGATAACGCCCGACCCGCACCAACAAGCTCGGTACCATGAAAGGCGAAAACTCTCAGCAGGCTGTTCCGAAACGCAGCTTCAAGCTTTTCAGGATCGCGCTTTTTGCCCAATGGGGCCAGCTCGAAAACACGAGCCAACTCTTCCCATGAAATACTATCAATATTTGTTGAGAGAATAATTTCCATAGCCAAACTGATACTTTTGTATTGATGCCCAACGTGGAGCTAAGGGGCTGCGCGCTTCTGCGCAGTCCCGTTTGAGCGCAGGGTTAGCTGTCAGCATTATTAGGGAACCAAAGCTTGTGTGCATCAACGTCATTTGCGAATTCTGCAGATACCAATAGATCTCGCCAATCTTCCTTTGCCAAACGTACCGCATCGTGCAGCTTCGAAAGACTCCCTACGCTCAGCCTCAGAGCGGCAAAGCGAAATCTTTCAAGCTGAATTTCATCGTAATTTTCAAGCAAGGGAAGATTACTCCCACACTCGTCTTGAAGCAGGCGCGTCACTTCGTCTCTTTGACTTGGGGCAAAGAGGGCATCGATACGACGTCTTGTTTCAGCGCTCAATCGTGTGTTCATGACAGCTAACGTTCCCAGTAACCGGCGCGCGCCCACCAGCCTATGCATGGCACGGCGCTCCCGCGCGCGTCCGCGTTGACTGGGCGGTTAGGCCTCTTCAGCATCTTTCTCTGCAATCCACAGTAGAAAAGATGTGTCCGCTCCGCCGGAGTCCACGACACGGTCTCCATGCATCATGAAGCCCAGCCCGTGCTCGCCATCCCAAGTGCACCCGAATTCAAAGCCTATGTACGGTAACCCCTCTCGCGTTAGCGGGTGAACGTAAACGGAATGGAGGCCAATTAGTTGCTTGAAGTCGTCCTCGTCGCGGATAGAAGGCATGAACTGCACGGCCTCCTCGTCGCTGTAAGCATACTGCTCTTGCAGTGACGGATATTGGCCTTTTAGATGGCCAAGCATGGAGCGCTGTACAGCACTTTCGTTCTTCAACAACCACAGTAGTGCGCCTTCCTCCTCGGCGTTTGGCGCCTCCGGGCCACGCCCTTCCGGACCAAGCACGAGCGTCACAATACCGTCGGACGGCTCGCTTGAACTAATACCGCCATAGGCTCCGTGCCGTGACTGAAAGTCTCGCCACGAGTGCAACCGTAGCTTGCCTGTCCAGTTATCACCGTCCCAATTCAAGTCCATGGCATTCGCGAAACGCATCGAGAGGCCTAACGCAAGAATTCACCGGAACGCGAAGGCGGGCGAAGCCTGCCGTAGCGGGTCCGGTGCAATGACGGGTTCAAGTAAGCCGCTACGCGGCAGTGGCGGATCATCATCGCGTGTTCCTTCTGAAGCGCAGATCATACTACCGCTGAGTCACTAGCCGCATTCGTCGCGGTTTGTTCTCCTGACGGGGCGCATCACGTGTTTTGTGGCGCGCATCCCCTTCATCTTTTT
>JAYTQD010000593.1:0-2905 GCA_043746935.1 Acidobacteriaceae bacterium
GGTTCCATGGTCAAGCGAATCACGGCCGAATGCACTTTCGGCGGCGGATTGAACGCGGTCGGCGGAAGCTCAAATAGCTTCTCCACCCGTGCATAAAGCTGCGCCGTAGCGGACAGCAAACCGTACTCACTGCCCCCAGGCTTGGCCACCAGCCGGTCTGCCACCTCGCGCTGCACCATGATGACCACGCGTCCAAAATACTGCTCGAAGGCAAATAAGTGCAATAGTATGTCCGAGGTTATGTAGTAGGGCAGGTTGCCAACGACATTTACGCGCTCGGGGACGCGCTGGATGCCGGGGCGGACGGTCCCTGGACGAGGGGCGAAGAGCGTATCAAAGTCGATGGTCAGGATATCGGCTTGGATGACCTCCACAGAGGGCATCAGAGCGTAGGCCATGCTGAGCTGGGCTGCTAGAACACGATCCACCTCGACGGCAATCAGACGGCCCGCGCGCTTGGCGAGCAACCCGGTTAGGGTCCCCGGACCGGGCCCGATTTCCAGGACCGTGCTCTGGGAGATGTCCCCGAGGGCATCGACGATTTTGGTCACAGCAGCCTGGTCGCGCAGGAAATGCTGCCCCAGCTTGGGCTTGCCCTTACGAGCGCTGCCGTTATCTGTTGTCACATTTGCCCCCTCTCACATTGACCCCTTTTCTTGCCGACGCATACACTTGGGTTTGCTTTGCCGGGTTTCAGCCAAGCCATATGTCATCATAACGTTTTGCGGATTAGGCTGCGGACGGCCCTTCAGGAGGTTTCTGGTTCATGCACATAGCGTTTGCGGCGTCGGAATGCGTGCCCTATTCAAAGACGGGCGGGTTGGCGGATGTGGTTGGGGCGTTACCGAAAGCGCTGGCGGCGCTGGGACACCAAGTGAGCGTCTACCTGCCGCGCTACCGGCAAACCAAGCTGACCGATCCACAAACGGTTGTCCGCAGCGTGACCATTCCCTTTGATGACCAGTATCGCTTCTGCTCGGTGCTGAGCGGAGGCTACCAGTCGGGTGTGCGCTATTACTTTATCGAGTACCCGCAATACTTTGACCGCGAAACTCTCTACACCACGCCCGCCGGCGACTATCCCGACAACGCCGAGCGCTTCACCATGTTTTCCCGCGCCGTGCTGGAGGCGTCGAAGATCTTGGGAGTACCGCACGTGTTCCATTGCCACGATTGGCAGGCTGCGTTAATCCCTGTGCTGCTGAAATCGTTGTACAAAGACGACCCGGCTTTCCGCGACGTGAGTACCGTGCTGACGATTCACAACATTGGCTACCAGGGCTTGTTTTCGTCGGAAATTTTGCCGCTGCTGGCGCTGCCATGGGATTTGTTCAGCATGGACAAGCTGGAATACTACGGGCAAGTGAATTTCCTTAAGGGCGGACTGAAGGACGCGGACTACATCACGACGGTGAGCAAGAAATATTCGCAGGAAATTCAAACTGCGGAGTATGGTTTCGGGCTGGATGGCGTGCTGCGCGAGCGCGCTGCGAACGTCACTGGAATCCTGAACGGAGTGGACTACGACGAGTGGAGCCCCTCGACCGATGGGTATATCGCAACGCGATATAAATCGGACGAGCTTTTTGGCAAGGCCAAGTGCAAAGAAGATTTACTGGCGGAGTTTGGCCTGCCCGATGCGAATCTGAAGCTGCCCGTAATTGGCATTGTTTCGCGTTTTGCGGGACAAAAAGGCTTTGACCTGATTTCCCAAGTCATGGACCGGCTCGCCCGCGAGGAAATGATTCTGGTCGTTCTCGGGTCGGGCGAAAAGCTCTATGAAGAAATGTTTGCTCGCATGGCCAAACAATTCCCTGGCAAGATCGCGCTGAAGATCACCTACGACAACAAGATCGCGCACAAGATTGAAGCGGGCGCGGATATGTTCCTGATGCCGTCGCGCTACGAGCCCTGCGGGCTGAATCAGATTTACAGCCTGAAGTACGGCACCGTTCCCATTGTCCGCGCCACCGGCGGCCTCGATGACACGATTGAGCCTTGGGACGCCCGGGCCGCCACCGGCACCGGCTTCAAGTTCACCGACTACACCGGCGAAGCCCTGCTGGCCGCGATCAAGGGCGCGCTGCAAGCATTTCGGGATCAGACGTCATGGCAGAAGCTGATGAAGAATGGCATGGCGAAGGACTTCTCGTGGACTACGTCGGCCAAGGAGTATGTGAAAGTCTATGACAAGGCGCGGAAGCTGCGGGCGGCAGGGAGTGCACCGGTCCCTGTGCTTGCAAAGACTACGGGGTAGAACTGGTTTCATAAATGGGTTTGCACTCACCTGTCCGAGCCGCGCAAGCCCCCAAGTCCTATTTTCCGCACAACCCTTTCGGGGTCCAATCCGAGGCCCGGGTCATCCAGGGTTGCGATGCATCATGGAGAACCAGCACCAGAGACCGGCGCTGCTCAGTTCCTGTAACGGAAAGCTTCATCGGCTGACCGCCGGGCACCACCACACTCACGCCTAGTTTCCCCACCTGCTTGCCTTCCGGCGTTTCCAAACAAGTTTCTCCACCCTCCGTATACCAGGCTTCCGGCCCAGGATGGCGATGGATGGCCGTTTCCATTCCCGGATTCATGATGGCTTCCATGTACTGAGCGATGTATTTTGTATCGGCGTTGATCGGGAGCGGGCCGATTTCCGCAACGCGCTCACCGCCCTTGGGACGCCATCCAGCCTCGGCGATCGTTAGCAGCCACACTTTTCCAAGAGCCTGAACGACGGTTCCGGAGTGTTCCTTCGCCTTCTCTGCCAGAGCGCTCGTCGAGAATTTGTCCAGATGCCAGAAAACTGGATGCGGCGGAAGCTGCCCTGCTGACTCGGTGGCAAGAATCCAACAGCCAATTTCGCTGGTCCGTTCGCTCACAGGCAGGCATCCAGCAAATCCTTTCTGTGCGA
>JAYTQD010000594.1:0-7722 GCA_043746935.1 Acidobacteriaceae bacterium
ATCAACACGGTCGTGCAGTCGCGCAAAATCCTGATCCGCGATGGCTTCGCCGTTCACGCGCACGCGTTCGTTGATGCGCACGAGATGCGGCGAGGTATAAAGTCCGACCCGATGTCCGGCAGTTTGCAGAATGGCAGCGAGTGTGGCGGACGTCGAACCTTTGCCGTTGGTGCCCGCGATCAAGACAGCGGGGAATTTCGTTTCCGGGCTGCCCAGCTCTCGCAGAAGCCTCCGCATATGTTCAAGATCGAACTTGTGCGAAGGCTGATTCGCCAGCTCGTGCCCGAGCGCGTACATGCGGGAGACGGCGCCGTCGTAAGTGGCGAGATGAGAGACTTCAGCCATAATGATGAGCAGACCCGAGTGCAGCTCAGGCTCTTATCCTTATCACAAGCATTGGACTTTTTGTACCTTCTCTAAGTCACCTTATTCTGCATAGCTAAGTATCGGAGGATCCGATGGATTCTGAGTTCCGGCAACTCGACACCAGAGAGAGAGGGCTCCTGGAGAAACTCCTTGAGGCCGAGTTCCCGGGTCGCGACGAATTGCGCACTCAACTCGGTTCGTTGACTGCCAAACAACTTGGGGAAGACGGAACGCTAAAGCTGCGATGCACTTCGGGTTCTCCATCGCCGAGTTACTATCTGCTCCGGGCGGAGGGCTGGTGCAAGGACGCCGACGGAATGAACATCTGCGTGTTGCTGCACCTTAACGGGGAGGGATTTATGAGCATGCTCGAAATATTCAAAGAAGACGGGTCGGAGATCATCAATCCGCCTGTTGCTGACAACATGATGCCCTTGCTGCCAGAGCACGGCGGATATAAGCCTGGGGAAGTTTGAACCCTAAACGACAATTCGGTGGTCTGATCCAGCAAGCGAAGTAGCGCCGATTCCAATGCCGTAAATACACATGTGCTGCGCATAGGGTTATGCTCCGCACATGTGCAAAAAACGTCCCCTCGGACCGCACTGAGCCCATTTAACTTTCACGCCGCTTTGATCATGAAGTCGAGAGCGCGAGCAATGTAAGCCTTCATCTCTTTGCGAGGGACAACCGCATCCAGCATGCCGTGCTCGAGCAAAAACTCCGCGCGCTGGAATCCGGCTGGAAGCTTCTGCCGGATAGTTTGCTCGATCACGCGAGGGCCAGCAAAACCAATCAGCGCGCCGGGCTCGGCAATGTTCAAATCCCCCAGCATAGCGAACGAAGCCGTCACGCCGCCTGTGGTGGGGTCGGTGAGAACGGAGACATAAGGCACCTTGGCTTCGTCCATGCGCGCGAGCGCGGCGGAAATTTTGGCGAGCTGCATGAGGCTGATGGCGCCTTCCATCATGCGCGCGCCACCGGACGCGGAAACAATAATCAGCGGCGTGCGGGCGTCGGTTGCACGCTCGACCGCGCGGGTAATCATCTCGCCGACCACCGCTCCCATGCTGCCGCCGATGAAGGAATATTCCATGGCGCTGACGATGACGGGCCGCCCATTCAGCTTGCCGCGAGCATTGATGACGGCATCGTTTAGGCCGGTATCGCGACGGGCGGCGGTGATGCGTGACGAATAGGCTTTGAGATCGACGAACTTGAGAGGATCGATGGAAATCAAATTGTCGTCATCGGTCTCGTAAGCGCCTTCATCGAGCAAATAGGCCAGACGGGTGCGGGCGTCAATGCGGAAGTGTTTCTCGCACTTGGGGCAACAGTTAAAATTTTCTTCGAGGTCTTTCTTCCAGATGACTTGGCGGCAGTCTTCGCACTTCACCCACAGCCCTTCCGTGCGAATTTTCTTTTCGCCGGAGTTGTCGAGTTCGGAGGTTTCGCGCTTAAACCAAGTCATGAATGTTTTAGTATTCGATTCCCTTTTGCGCCAGCACGCCTTTTTCGTAAGCGTGCTTCACTTGGCGCATCTCGGTTACGGTGTCGGCAATCTCGACGATACTGGGATGCGCGTTGCGCCCGGTTAAGATCACGTGAACCATCTCCGGTCTCTTTGCCAGTGCCGCAACCACTTTGGCGGGATCGAGCATGCCGTAGCTGATGGCGTAATTGATCTCGTCCAAAATCACCAGATCCCACTGCCCGGACTGAATGGCCTGCTCGGCCTCGGTCCAAGCGTCCTCGACCATGTGAACATCTTCCGGGTCGGGCTTTTCCGCGCCCACTTTCACAAAACCGCGGCCCATCTGCTTCATGACGAACTTATCGCCAAAAGCCTGCACCGCGTCCAACTCGCCGTAATGCCAAGACCCCTTTAGAAACTGAAGCATCAACACCTTCATGCCCTGGCCGACCGCGCGCAAGCCCGTGCCCATGGCGGCGGTGGTTTTGCCCTTGCCCGGCCCTGTGTTCACGATAATTAAGCCGCGCCGGACATCTTGCATAACGAACGTTCAATTGTAAACGCTCGATTGTAAACGCTGGGGCTATTCTGTGGGGAATTGAGTTTGGCTGGTGAAGTTGGGTGGTGCGGCGGAGCCAGACGAGGCTCCGGCGACGGACTAGTGAATGTCGTTGACACTCGCGCCGGACATTCCATCCTGTGGGCGCGCCGCTACGAAATCGTCGCTCAAAAGAGGGGCGGCAATCTTCAATGCGGCAATTTCGCGCTTCAAACGCTCAATATCTGTCTGCTTGGCGCGGATCAAATCATCAATTCTCGACATAGCTCAATCTCCTGGAAGAGCATTCTGTAGCGAATAGCCTAACCCAAGGGCGAAGATTTCGGCTAGCACGAAGGTTCCTCTGGCAGCCCAGACTTAGTGCCCGGAATGATAAGGATGGCCTTTCAGAATGGTGAACGCGCGGTACAACTGCTCGAGCAGCACGACGCGGGCGAGCTCGTGGGGCAACGTCATTTTGCCCAGCGAGATGCGAGCGCTGGCGGATTTGCGGGCGGCGGACGAGAAGCCGTCGGCGCCGCCGATAGCGAAAAGAACAGGAACAGCGCGGTTCATCTTGTCTTGCACGAACTCGGCGAGTTCTTCGGAACTCAATGGCTTGCCCGTGGGATCGAGAAGAATTAGCTCGTGACGTAGCTTGGCGTGAGTTTTGCCGGCGGCTAATTGGAGGATGGAGGCTTCGTCGCGCAGTTCCAAGCCTTCGGCTTCGGCATAACGCGAGAGGCGCTTCAGGTATTCGGCGGTCAGCGCTTGGATGGCTGGCTCTTTGGTGCGGCCGATCCATGCGATTTTCAATTTCGCGATTTTCAATTTCATGGTGGAACCTGGCGAAAAACCCTAAAACTCCTATTCACTTTCTGAATATTTCACCGGCAAATTATTCAGAAAGTGAATACCAATTCTGGCCAAAAAGACGCCGATCCGCCGGACGTAAGGCGAAAGTGAAGCGAAAAAGCCACTTGGTGAAAATCAGCGGCCTCAGCCTCATTTTCGTCTACTTTTTGCGAGCTGTTTTTCGCGCAGATTTGGCCGGAGCGCTTTTCTTGACCGTCTTCTTTTTGGGCGTGTTCTTGGGCGCGGACTTTTTTGGCTTGGGCGCTGATTTCTTCGCCGCAGCCTTTTTAGGCGGCTTGTTCAAATCGTCCGGCTGCAAACGCTTGGCTGTCTTCCACAAGCGCTCGAGGTCGTAATACTGGCGGGCTTTTTCGGAAAAAATGTGGACGACGAAGTCGACGTAGTCGAGCAGCACCCACTCCGCCTGACTGTAGCCTTCTTTGTGGGTGACGCGCTCACCGCGTTTCTCCAGCCGTTCTTCCACTTCGTCGGCAATGGCCTGCACCTGGCGCGGGTTGACCCCGCTGCAAATCAAAAAATAGTCCGTGAAGGCATTCGATCCTTTTTCCATTTCTAGAATCGTAACGCTCTCCGCCTTCTTCGTCTGGCACGCCTCGACCGCATCCGCGATCTGCTTCTTTAATTCGTTCTTCTTCATGAATTCCGTCTTCACCTAAAGTAAAAGTTCCTTTCTATTGTAGCGGCAAGCGCGGGTTCCTGCCCGAGGCGACGGCTGCGATGCGGAAATCCAGTCCCTGCCCTCTTCCTTGCTGTGAGTTGGTCATCCCGACCAACGGTTCCCGTGCCCGCTCAAGCCACTTTCTGATTTGAACCGGCCTCGCCCCCGGCTCGCGGTAGAATGTTCCGCAACGCATATGAGCACCGAGCGCTGGGAACGGACCAAGCAAATCCTCGAAGACGCACTGCGGCTTCCGCCGGAGCGGCGCTCTGCGTTTCTCGACTCGGCCTGCGGCAGTGACACCACCCTCCGTTCCGAAATCGAATCCCTAATCAACGCCCACGAAGCCGCCGGCAGCCAATTCCTCGATGCCCCAGCCGTTCTCGACACCACCACCGGCGTCCCCGCCTCCCGCAGCGGCCAATCCGTAGGCCCCTACAAAATCCTCCAGGAAATCGGTCGCGGTGGCATGGGCGTCGTCTACAAAGCCGAAGACACTCGCCTCCACCGCTTTGTAGCCCTAAAGTTTCTTCCCGAAGACGTCTCCAAAAACTCTCTCTCCCTGGCCCGCTTCCGCCGCGAGGCGCAAGCCGCTTCCTCCCTCAACCACCCCCACATCTGCACCGTTCACGACATTGGCCAGCAGGGCAACGCCGAATATCTAGTAATGGAACTGCTCGAAGGCGAAACACTGGCGGCGCGGCTGGCGAAGGGCGCACTCCCGCCGGAGAGAGTAGTGCAGTACGGCATCGAAATTGCCGACGCGCTGGACGCCGCGCACCGGCGCGGGATTGTGCATCGCGACCTGAAGCCGGGAAATATCTTTGTAACAACGCGCGGAGAATGCAAGGTTCTGGATTTTGGGCTGGCAAAGCTGGAAGAAGAGTCGTCGCCGGATGCTCTAACGGCAGCCGAGACGCGGCCTGAGGTTTTGTCGAGTCCGGGCGTGGCGATGGGGACGGTGGCGTACATGTCCCCGGAGCAGGCACGAGGCGAAGAACTGGACGCGCGCACGGATATCTTTTCCCTGGGGTCGGTGCTGTATGAGATGGCGACGGGCAATCTGGCGTTTCCGGGGCGAACGTCGGCCATGGTGTTCAAAGCAATTCTGGATGAGACGCCAAAACCGCCGACACAGGTGAACCCGCTGACGCCCGCGAGGCTGGATGAGATTGTCGGCAAGGCGCTGGAGAAGGATCGGGACCTGCGGTATCAGTCGGCGGCGGATTTGCGAACGGATTTGAAACGACTGAAGCGGGAGAGCGAGAGTGAGCGGCAAGCTGCTGCGTCGTCTGCGCGGGCTCCGAGATGGTGGAGGCTTGCGGCTTCGGTCGTTCTCGCGGGTGTGCTGGCGGCTGGAGGAGTCTACTACGGTTCGCATACAACTAAACCGCTAACCGAGAGGGACACTATTGTTCTCTCCGACTTTGCCAACAGCACGGGCGAGGCAATCTTCGACGACACGTTGAAAACAGCACTTAGCGTCTCCCTCCGGCAATCGCCGTTCCTGAATGTACTGTCTGACGGCGAAGTAGCGAAGACCTTGCGATTGATGACCCGCACGGCCGGCTCGAAGCTCACGCCCGACGTGGCCCGTGGGCTTTGCCAGCGCGCGGGAAGTAAAGCCTACATAACTGGAGCGATTGGCAGTCTGGGCAGCAAGTATGTGCTGGAATTGAAGGCGACGAACTGCCAGAGCGACGACATGCTGGCTGAGGAGCAGGTGACGGCGGCGTCAAAGGAGAAGGTGCTGGATGCGCTAGGAGAGGCAGCATCGAAGCTGCGGGGAGAACTGGGAGAATCGCTCGGAACCGTCCAGAAATTTGACGTTCGGCTGGCACAGGCCACCACCTCTTCGCTCGAAGCTCTGAAAGCGTACTCTCTTGCTGATAGAGCCACTCCCGAGGACGGCTCTCCCTCAGAGCTGTCCTACCATCAACGTGCCATTGAGCTTGATCCGAACTTTGCCATGGGGTACGAGAAAATAGGTGAAGACTACTTCATTCTTGCCGAACTGGGGCGGGCTCGCGAGTACTTCAGCAAGGCATTCGAGTTGCGCGAACACGTCAGCGAGCGGGAAAAGATGGTAATTACATCTGCCTATTATTTGAACGTAACCGGGGAACTGGAGAAAGCGGCACGAACCTATCAGGAGTGGATTGAAAACTATCCGCGAGACTCCGGACCACGTCACAACCTGGGGAACGTGTATGCAATGCGAGGACAATGGGAGAAGGCGCGCGAAGCGTATGGTGAAGGCCTTCGCGTCAGCCCCAATGGTGGTGCCCACTACAATGGTCTTGCCAACAGCTTGATCGCGTTGCAGAGATTTGAGGAGGGGCGGCGGATCATGTACGAGGCAAAGGCACGAAAACTGGAGAATGCCGTAAGCCACAACGTCCTCTATGGTCTGGCTTTTGTCGCGTCCGATTCCTCGGCGATGGCGGAAGAGCACCGGTGGTTTGCGGGCCAGCCCGATCTTGAGAACGACGGGCTTGCACTCGCCACTGATACTGAGGCCTACGCGGGTCATCTGGCCCGGGCGCGGGAACTCACCAGGCGGTCTGTTGATTCGGCAATTCGCGCTGACAGCAAGGAAATCGGAGCGATCTGGCTGGAGAATGCCGCACTGCGCGAAGCCGCCTTCGGCAACACTGAGAAAGCCAGGCAAGCGGCGGGGGAGGGTTTGAAGCTCGCTCCCGACAGTCAGGGTGTCGAGGACGAAGCCGCGCTTGCCTTTGCCATGGCGGGCGATGCGCCACGAGCCGATTCCATAGCGAAAGAGCTCAACAAAAACTTCCCGGTGGACACCCAAATGCAGTTGCTCTGGCTACCCGCGATTCAAGGGCAACTGGCGCTCGACCGGAAGCATCCGGCGGACGCCCTCAATACCTTGCAAGCCGGTGCCTGGATGGAGTTGGGGCAAATCATGTTTATCAACAACCTTTCCTGTCTTTACCCGACCTACGTTCGGGGAGAGGCATATCTGTCAGGGGGACAAGGAACTGCTGCCGCTGCCGAATTTCAAAAAATCCTCGACCACAGCGGCATCGTCTGGAACTGTTGGACAGGCGCGTTGGCGCATCTGGGAGTGGCTCGTGCCAATGCCTTACAGGCGAGAACTTCGAAGGGAGCGGATGCCGATGCCGCCCGCGTCCGTGCCCTCGCTGCTTACAAGGATTTCCTCACCCTCTGGAAAGATGCCGACCCAGATATCCCGATCTTCATGCAAGCCAAGGCGGAATACGCGAAGCTGCGGACGCTTCAATAGAGCGGCCTTGTCATCCCCTCCCATCGGGTGGCCCATTCAAGCCCTCTTTTGGCTTGAGTGGGGCAGTTCCAAAGCCGGACAAAGCCTTCCAGCTCCCCGTTCCCACTCCCGAGCAGCCGGTTGCGTGCTGACAAAACTACTCCACTCCCGGTCTTCCGGGCGTTCGCACAAACCGCTCTTCACCGGATTGCGATGGATATAGCGTAGCTTCTCCACGAACTGCCGATGGTTCCGGATGTTGAAATCGTAGTAGCGCTTTTGCCAGAAGTGTTCCGCCTCGCCGATCAAGCGGCGGGATACGCATTGCTGCAAAGATTTAATAGCGTCGGCTAGCGTTACTTCCCCACACAAGCCAAAAGAAGGCTTGTGTGGGCCACCCGACACGAAAGGCCTTCTCTGCGGAGCTAAGTGCGGTAGAGATTTTGTTTCTTGATGTAGTCCGCAACGGCCGGATCGGCCAGTTTGCCCAAAGGCCGTCCGGCTCTTGCGGCTTCGCGAATTGCGGTGGCGGAAATTGCATACTGCAACCCATCCAACAA
>JAYTQD010000595.1:0-2896 GCA_043746935.1 Acidobacteriaceae bacterium
CTCTCACCACTTCAAAAATGGTATTGGTACGGAGCGCGGCGTGGGGATAAATCGCCACGCAATTGCCGTTAGCATCCTTGCCGCGGGGCAGCTTCGTCGTATCAATCACATCCAACGACACGTTCGCCGCGTCATATACGTCAATGCTTTCGTCATAAGTAATCAGGTTGCCCGGTGTTCCTGTGCAGGCCGTGTTGGTCGGATCGAATAGGCTGCGATCATAGCTGACGTCGTAGAAAAACCCGTGGCTAACAGGCGAGCCGCCGGTAACCAGAGCCAGCAATCCAGGAAAGGAATCCGTGTTCGCCGGCGTTCGCGCGTTGGTATAGGTAACGCCTCGCCGTGACAACTCCGCCAGCGCCGACTTAGGATTCTTGGCAACGTAGTTGGCAACATCCAGCGCGTGCAATCCATCCACGCTCACCAGCAGCACATGCTTGGCCTTCGGGCCGTCTTCCGCGACCGCGAACATCGAGCTCAACAACAACGAAGCAACCAGTAGCTTCCTTTTCACAGCAGATTCCCTCCGGGGGAGATGAATGAGAAACAATTCATTGGAAACCCGCGCCGTTACTGGACTGTTAAGGGAAAATGAATATCTGGTGAACGCCCCGTTCTTCGTGGGGACGGCCGCCCCCGGGCCGTCCGCGGAGCACCGCTCCGCGCTTTAGGCAGCGCAGGCCAAGCGGGGCTTGAGTAAAACTTTTGGGCGGCGCAGCGCTTCAGCGCTGCGATCACGGCCCGGTTTTGCATCGCGGTTTTAGCGCTGAGGTAGCCGTTACACCAGTTCCAATTCAATCTTCTTACTCGTTACATCCAGCTTAACAATGCGGAAGCTCCGCACCTGACCCGCCTGCGTAGGCTCCGCCTTGACCTCACTAGTCCCACTCTTCCACCGCGCATTCAGCATCGAACTCAGCGACGACAAATCCGCTTTCGATTCCGCACGCGGCTCTTCCTTCACCGCAGCCTCCGCCACGATCCGGCATTGAGCCTTGACCCCATCCCCCAGCTCCACGCTCCCACTTCCGCCGCTGACATCGGTCAACAAACCCGTCACCACATCACCTTCTTTGTGCTCGGCCAGATAATCATCCAGCCCCGTCGGAATCAGCTGCTTCATGCTCAATTTCATCAACCGCTTTTCCGCATCCACCGCGACGACGAGAGCCTTCACCGTCTGCCCCACCCGCACCACTTCCGACGGATGATTAATCCGCTTCTCGCTAAATTCGCTAATGTGAATCATGCCTTCCACGCCTTCGGAAAGCTGCACAAACGCGCCAAACTTGGTCAAGCTGGTAACCGTCCCGTCAATCACTGAACCAGCCTTCAACTTCTGCGCCACATCCACCCACGGATCCCCCAAAGTCTGTTTCAATCCCAGAGAAATCCGGCGCTCGCCCGCGTTCACTCCCAGAATCACCGCTTCCACCGTTTCCCCCGGCTTCAGCAGGTCGCTAGCTTTTCGAATTTTCTTCGCCCACGACATTTCCGAAACGTGAATCAACCCTTCGATCCCAGGTTCCAGTTCCACAAACGCTCCAAAGTCCATCACCCGCGTCACCGTCCCGCGCACCCGCTCGCCAGCCTTATACTTCTCCGCCATCGCGTCCCAGGGATGCGCTTGCAACTGCTTCATCCCCACCGCAATCCGCCGCTTCCCTGCTTCCGTCGAAATCTTCAGAACTCGCACTTCAATCTGCTGACCCACGGACAGAACATCCGCCGACTTATTCACCCGTCCCCAGGAAATCTCCCCCACATGCAGCAAGGCATCCACTCCACCCAAATGTACAAACGCGCCGTAGTCCGTCAGGCTCCGCACCGTCCCGGTCACCGTGTCGCCTTCCTTAATCTCAGAAAAGCGCTGGTCTTTCACCACACGCTCCTCTTCCTCGGCCAGCACCCGCCGGTCCACCACAATGTCCTCATCCGCCACATCCAGTTTGATGATGCGGCAGCGAATCTGCTGCCCCACAAACCTTTCCATCTCCGCCGCTTCCCGCACCCCACTCCGCGACGCCGGCATAAACGCCCGCACGCCCACATCCACCGTAAACCCGCCTTTGATCAACCCCGTCACCGTGCCCATGATCGGCGTCTGCTCCGCAAATGCCTTCTCCAACGTCGACCAATCCCTCGGCTGTTCCACTTTGAACCGCGAAAGCTCGTAATACCCTTCTGTATCCCGCCCCTTCACCGAAACCTTCAGCTTGTCGCCCGGCTTCGGCGTTTCGCCAGCAAACGCCGCCAGCGGCAAAATCCCTTCGCTCTTGAAGCCGATATCCAGTAACACCGACTCGCCGGTAACGACGATCACCGTGCCATCCAGCTGCCTTCCGCCGTCTTCGTTCTTCTTGCGCTTGTGGTCGCGCTCATATTGCGAAAATATTTCGTTGAACGACTCGGTCGCTTCAGTAGGTTCGGTCGCAGCTTGGATTTCAGGAGCGTTTGGGTCAGCCATGGAAGGTAAAAGCCTCGCAAGATGAAGACGTTTTTAAAACAATATCTCAAAGACACTGGCAGCAATTTGCATCTATTATTTTTTTGATTATCATTCCGACGCTGAACGAAGTGAAGGGGAGGAATCTCCTCCACCGCTTTTCCCGCACCGAAAAATATGACCGTCTCAGGATATCATCGCGCTCGACCCATACCCAGCTACTAGTACTGTGACCGCATGATGTTTACATCCTAAATCGGGCAATACCCGCGTAGGGGCAGGCGCCCTCGCCTGCCCACGTAGCAAGAATCATGCGGCCACGGTACTAGCGGCAAAGCCCCACACTCTGGTACCTTGACTTTCGCAGCAATTAAAACGATTCATAAGGGGATACTTCCTCAATGTCCACCGGCCGCCTCCTCCTCTCCTGCTGCCTGCTCACCACCTTCG
>JAYTQD010000596.1:0-2895 GCA_043746935.1 Acidobacteriaceae bacterium
CTGCTTCCAGAAATTGGATACGATGCAGCTATCGATGCAGGGCAGAAGATTTCCATCGCGGTCAACAACGCGCTTCGCGACTTCCCGCCGGTCAGAGGAAGCATCGGCGTTGCGTGGTTTGAGGATGCTCACCATACCTTTCCTGCAATGCTGAAAGCGGCCGACGAATTGATGTATGAGGCAAAGGAAAGCGGCAAAGGCGATATGCGTTCACGACGCTTCGCTGCCATAAACGAAGCCAATTTCCGGAAACAGTAGAGTCGAGATGTAGCGCGGTACCGACAGATTTTGCGTTCGCAGCTCTGTTGCACCGTGAGATCTGCCGCTCCGTGTATTCGCCGCTATTTGATGGCGTTGCGCGCCGAATAAGCGTCATCCAATCGTTCCCTGGCATCGTCGACGGCGAGTTGCAACTCTCGCACACGTTGCCAGTAGGCTTGGGAAAGGACTGAACGGCCCCTGGCGGTGCCCAAGTGTTCGCCGGGACGGGGTTCCAAGCCGGACTTGAGTTTCTGCTTGGCGGCCTCCAGGGCCGTCGTCTCATTGCCTATCTCTGCGACAACGGCGCTCAGATCGGCCTCCCGCTGTGACGCGATGAGGTTGACCTTGTCGTCCTCACGCTTGCGCTTTACGCGAAGAGCCTGTTCAACCTGTGCCGAATCCGGTGGCGGTGCCCCGATGATTTCTTCCAGCTTGCCCGTAGTCGATACTTCATGGGTATAGGCCACGGAGCCGTCCGGCATGCGGTACTTGTAAATCTCCCATGCCCCGACTGGCTGGCCTCCCAAGAAGAGCAACAAGAGAATCAGGGTTACCTTGAAACGAACTATTTTCATCCTGGTTAATCTCCTTCTACGGTCAAATAATGGTAACCGCTTGCCATCGCACGCGGCAAGGCGCGAGTGCAATGCTTTACGGACATAACACCATCGACTGACAGCGCATCCTAACGGTCCGCTAATTTTTGACCTCTACCTTTGCACCTACGCGAATGTCCGCGAGCTTTGAAGGAGTGATCATTGTGAGACGCAAACTGACTTTGAGTGCTTTCGCCGTTTTGACGGCCGTCGCACTCGGCACCGCCTATGCCGAGAATTCGATGGAAAACGACGCCCGTACGTTACAGCAGGCAAAGATTTCGCTGACCCAGGCAATTGCGATTGCCGAGCAGCATGTGGGCGGCAAGGCGATTCGCGCCGAACTGGAAGACGAGAACGGCACACTGGTCTACGGCGTAGAAGTGGGCAGCGGTGTGCAGACCACGGATGTCAAAGTGGGCGTGAGCGACGGCAAGATTCTTTCCGCTCAGGCAGACCATGAAGGCGAGGACCGGGAAGATCAGGAACAGGAAGACGACTGATTGCCTTGCCTCGAATTGACGGACCAATAAATCGTGTAACGGGAGAAGCGGCTTGCCGCTGGTCCCAAACCAGACAGGAGAACGAACATGAATTCCGAAAGTACTCGGAACGCAACGCACACCAGCCGCGTAATCGGCGTGCTGGGCATGGTTCTGACGATGTTCGCAGTCAATGCGTTTGCCTACACAGGTGAACAACTTGCCGGAAAGGCCAAAGTCAGTATTGAAAAGGCAAGGGTAATCGCCCTCAAGGCGCATCCGGGCAAAATTACCGATGAGGAGTTGGAGCAGGAGAAAGGTGGCAGTGGTCTGCGCTATTCCTTCGACATCCGGGATGGCAAAGGCACGCAGGAAGTCGGCGTGGATGCCCAAACGGGTGTAGTGCTGAAAAACGCCCCGGAAGGCCCTAACCCGGATTGACCGCAATCTGATGAGATGTCCGCCCCGTTCCTCCCCATGAGGGGCGGGGCTTCTTTTTGAAGCGCATGGCCACATAAAATGATTGTCGAAATGCACAGTCTGAAGCTCAACTTTGGTAGCGTTGTACTTCAGCTCATCACAACGGGATCCATATGAAACTCATTTTCAAGCTTCTGCCCCTCGTCCTTATTGCCGTCGCTCAACTCTCCGGCGCTGCCCTCGCCCAAACCAAGGGCGCAACCGTTGCACCCGACCCCGGCATGGCTCAGTCCCCGAGTATGTCGACCAAGGCCTCCGACAAATCGAACCCGTTGGTCCGCGGCGCGGAGATCTTCGAAATCCTGACTGAAGCCGCGCCAGTGTTGGAAGCGACGGCTTTCAAGAAGTCGTTGTCCGAATTCGAGGCGCTCTACCCTGAAATTTCCCCGCTTTTGCGCGCCGACGGAAAGCAACGTCTGGATAGCTTGGTGACCGGCGTTCGCACCGCCTGGAGCAAAGCGGATCGCGGCGCGCTGGCGATCCAGTCCATCGAAATCTACCGCCTGCTCCAAGAGTCGGTCGATTATCGCGGTCAGCCCGTACCCGTCGAGGTCCCCATGCTCGACTATGCCGGTTTCAAACTCAAGGCACTGCTGCTCTCAGCGCGACCAAATTGGAAGCAAGTCGGCAAAACGGCTCAAGAAGCTTCGGCGTGGTGGGCCGCCATCGAGTCTCGGGTCACCGACAAGTCGCTTCGGGAAGCCATGGCTCACACGATCGCTGGCATCAAGGATGGCGCCGTCCGTAAAGAAGTCAAGCTATTGCGCTTTACGGCTGAAATGGACCTCATCCTGGTCGATGGTTTGGAGGCTTTCTTCAATTCCCGCCCCGCAGCCCGGTAGCTGCTTGTCATCGCTCGCGGCGAGGCAGGAGCGCGGGGCTCTACGAATACCACCCCGTCGACAGACGAAGCATCCTAACGAAGCATCCTAACTAACGAACCGCTAATTCTTGTCCTTTACCTTTGCACGTACGCGAATGTCCGCGAGCTTTGAAGGAGTGATCATTGGCACGCAGGACGACGAATCGGCGTTGCTGCTTGGCGTGCGATCGCTCGCGCATCTTGCGCTCGACTA
>JAYTQD010000597.1:0-7692 GCA_043746935.1 Acidobacteriaceae bacterium
TGCGGGTTTGTCCGCGCCGTGAATTCCGTCTCAAAGCATTCGTCCGTCTGCCGATCATCCAGACCACTCGCCCGCTGCCCGGTTTCGAGCTGCACCAGCAACTCCGGCAGCTTGCGGTACGAAGCCGAACCACAGACCAAATCCACATAGGGCGCCCGCTCGAAAATCTTGGCGCCTTCCTGCTGCGCCACGCACCCGAGCACGCCGAACTTCTTGCCCTGTTTCTTGAACTTTTTATAGTCGTTCAGACGGTTAAAGACTTTCTGTTCGGCCTTATCCCGAATCGAGCAGGTGTTGTACAAAACCAGGCCAGCCTCTTCGACCGTCTCGACCTGACGATAGCCTTCGTGCAACAGAGTGCCGACGACTTTTTCCGAGTCGTGAGCATTCATCTGGCAGCCAAAGGTTTCGAGGTAGAAGGTTTTGTCGGGGCTGGCGCTCATAGGGCCAGTATAGCGCGGTTGCCGGGTTGATTTCGTGTGGGCTTGAAGCCGGCAAGGCGAGTCTGGGCCGGACTCCTGGATGGCCCCGGTCGAACCTTCCGAAAACGCCCAAAAAGGTATTCAGTTTCTGAATATTTCAGCGACGAATTATTCAGAAAGTGAATACTACTTTCGGCTGGAAAACACGAATTCGTTGCCGTCCGGATCCTGAAAGATGGCCATCGTTCCCCACACTTCCTTTTTCGGCTCCGCCGCCAGTTCCACGCCTCTCGCCTGGAGAGACTTGGCGGTGGCAAAGACATCGTCGCACCAAAACGTCACCGGCTGAAAACCGCCAATGCGGTCTTCGTGGCCCTTGGAAATAAACAGCGCCAAGCTCGAATCGGAGCCGGGAATGAGAAGTTCGATTCAGCGCTGTCCATCGCCCATGGGCTGATCCGTGGCCACCTTGAATCCCATCTTCTCCGTATAGAACTTCAGCGAAACATCCTGATTGCGAACTGGAATACTGACGATCTTGATGCCACGAAGCATTTGCTCCTCCTGAGTGTGAACCCCACAGAACATAACGCGCACAGTCCTATGGCCGCAATCTGGCAGTTGTTGCTATAATAATGATCGGTATAGCGATGCTGAACGTCGACGATTATGTAACCGAAGTCTTGATGCGCGACCTCGTCGGCCATGACCGAAAACCAGCGAGTTACTTGGTGTACTTGTGGCTGGCCGCGGAACAGCACCGTCGAGGCGCGGCGGTGCGGATTAGCTATCAGGAACTGGCGGAGTGCATCGGGATCTCCAAGAGCTCCGCGCAGACAGGCGTGGCATGGTTGGTGCGGCGAAAGCTACTGGTGGCCAGCAAAGCCAGCGTGACGGCGACGCCTCAATACGGTGTCCAAACTCCCTGGAAACGCAAGACGACCTCAATGCCCTAGTCCAGCTGTCCGTTCTTAAGCGCCGCGGAGATTTCGCGCGGCCAAGAAACGAGGAGCGCCGCAGCTAATCGCGAAAAAACGGCGGCAGCGCTCTAGAACGTATTTGCATAGCTCCTCCAGTAGAGATAAGAGTCTAGTTCCCGGAGTATTGCGTCTCGATTACAGCCAAGTGAAACTTGAATGAATGTCGCAGGAAGTTTTCCACAATGCGGGGCGGTAGTTTGTTTGAAGAAGTGTTGTGGGACGTGATGACTCCTAGCCTGAGCGATCCATCAACAAGGCTCAGGCTAGGAGCTTTCAACCGTGCAAGACTTTAAAAGACGAATCTGGCCAGCACGAAGATCGTGTTGTTCCCCGACGCATCGCGCCCCGCGCCATCGTAATTCGTCTTGCCGCCGTTGAAGCGCAGATAACCTGTGTATTGCACGGCCAAATCCACATTCTGCTGCGGCCACCACGATGCGTTCAGAATATAGCCATTGCTCTGGGGGCTGCCGTTGGCGCTTCCGGAGACTGCCGACTGGGTAAACAGGAGTGGATCCCGCGTTCCGGTGATGTTAAACGCCCCGACTGTTCCTGAGAATTTCGTGCCGAAGTGGTATTCCGCGTTGGCCTGCACCGTGTTGAGGTGGTGACGGGTCTGAGTTGCGCCTTCCGCTGCAAACGTTGCCGCCAGAGACGAGTTCTCCCGAATATAGCTGCCGCGTACGGAAAGAACATCGTTCTTGAACTGAGGAATCGTCCGGTCATATTGGAAATCCGCGGCAAAATCCGTGTAGCCATCCATTAGGCCCGTAATAGCATTTGGACTGCTTTTGGCATGGATGCCATAGGTACCGATTTCCAAGTAGTTGTTCTTCGTGGAAGTCTGCCACGCCGCGCGCCAGTAGGGTGCAACGCCACGGATGTTGTAGGAGAACCCTGCGCCGTCGTTGGGTTGGACGCCTCCAATGTGCTCCGACCTATAGATGGTTCCGGCGAGATACAGGTGCTCATTCCACATCGCGTAACCGCCAGCCCCGGCCACGTCTTGCGCCAAGCTGCCATTGATCAGTGCGGCCGCCGTAGGCCCAGGAGCGGAACTGCTGCCTGTAGAAGGAAATCCCCATGCGGGCGTGCTGTTCCAAAGATCTTCCACGGTAGGATTGTTGTTCAGGGTAATGCCATACGTAATGGGTTTTCCAAAGAGTTTGCCGCCGTGATTGGCGTAGCGGATATCGGTGTTATCCCAGCTAAAGTGATCGCCCTGAGAATCGTAGGTGACCTGTACAAAGCTGCCGATGTGATCGGTCCAAGCGCCGGCCAGAAACAGCGAGGCTGCTTGAGGAAACTGAAAATTGCCGTTCTGTGTTCCCGGCTGGGGTGATTTTGTGGATGTGAGTGAGGTATCGAAGATCACGGAAAGAGGAAACGCCTCTAGTAAGTGCAGGGCGGAATTGTGGTCTTTCTTTTCCTCGGTCACCTGACCCTTCGTCGTGAACGTATAGCCTTCCAGCTTGAACGTTCTCCCGAACGGCGTGAGTTCCGGTGGGGCGTAGTGGCAGGACGAACAAGCCAGTCCTGTCTGCCGCGAGTAGCTGGGGACAGCGTGCGCAATGGGTCCGGCCACAACCACGATTCCCAAAACCGCAAGTAGCCTGAGAGATAGGCCTGGTACTGAATCCTTAGATGGCAGGTGAAGCATTGGTGCCTCCTTAAGTGCTTGGACTTCTATCACTTGGGAACGATTGTGAGGTGAGAAGGTACCGCCCCGCCGTGGGTAGGGTCACCGCCATTTGTGATCTGGATCACAAACTGAAGAAACACACCCTCAACGGCGCTGAAGCCGCCCACATGCATGATTTTGATTTTTCTGGCTAAGAGGAGAAAATTTCAGAATGGACTGACTTAGCTCAGCGAACCTGAAAGAGAGCCGGGAGGTGCTGGTCTCTAAAATCAGAATGCCCTGGCTTGGAAACAATATCTGGCCTGAATTGCTCACATGCGAGCATCGCGGAATCAAAGGTCGAGCACGGCCATGATGGAAGAGGAATCCGCGAGAGGTGAGAGGCGAAAGCCAGCGCTTTTGAAAATACTCAGTACCGCGACATTGTCCCGTAACATTTCGGCGGAGATGCGGCGCAGTTTCTTGTCGCGCGCGATCTCCAACGCGCGACGGAGCAATTCCCTTCCCAGACCCTGCCTCTGGTACCGATCCGATACCAGAAGGGCAACTTCAGTTTCATCTTTTGCGGGAACTTTCATCAGCCGCCCCACCGCAAGAATGCTGTGTTGCCCCGTGATCTTATCCTGATGGTCGACGACCAGAGCGATCTGTTCCTCATAGTCGACGAAGCAAATGCGAACCAGCCGGTCATGCGAGACTCGCGTGCGCAGCGGCAGCGAACAAAAATACCGCATGTACACGCTGCGGTCGGAGAGAGTCTCATGGAATTTGGCCATCAGCGGTTCGTCTTCCGGGCCAATCGGACGCAGCGTGACCTCTGTGCCGTCCTTCATGAGGAATTGCGAGACGTAGCCCGCTGGGTAACTGGTTTGCGTGGATGTCGCCGCCAAAGTTTGTATTTTAGCTAGATTCAAATCTTGCTCTTCATTCACAAGACTCTCCTAGCTAAAGGATATCAGTGGACCTTGAGCTTGCGATCCAGCGGCGGGTGTGACTGTTTGCCGACCTCAACGGTCGTTTCGAACGTTGGTGCAACCGCCAACGCCCGCGAGACCAGGCACAGCGATTTGGCCTTCTGCATCAACGTCGCTGCTCGTTCTCTTTGCTCTTCATTGGGAATCGTCAAGGTGGGGCGCAAGATAATCTCACTGAAGCAATAACCGCTGTCCGTTTTGCGGACCGTTCCCTCGGCTTCCACGGCCAGGTCCGTATATTCAAATTTGGAGTAGCCGGCGATGGCGTGGAAGGTGGTGGTAAAACAGCTGGCCAGCGCGGTCATCAGCAAGTCTTCAGGGGTCCATCTTCCTTCGAGACCGCCAAACTCTGGCGGCGCGGTGAAGTGAATTGCGTTCGGGGTCGAATCTGATTTGGCGATCCCTGTCTGTCCCGACGTCCACCAAGCTACTACGCGGTATTGATGTTCATTTTCCATGCCGTACTCCGGTCTCGCTTGAGTTTTCCAAAAGCCGTAGCTGTTATCCCCTCAAATGATTCTAGGGATGGGCGTGCCACGGTTACCACGGCTATGGTTCTGGATGATTCTGTGCCAGAGGGCTCGGCAAAGCGGTGGTCAAGAGCACGCCTGCTTGTGATGCTGGTCACACGGGTGTAAGGGGGGAGGGCGCGGTGGTTTTTGGCTATGTTCGGACTAACCGCCGAAGATGTTGGTGTTCAGGAAATCGTTTCGAAGTTTGCCCTGAGGATCAAACTTCTTGGCCAGCTCGATAAATTTCGTCATCCGTTCGGCGTAGATCAACCGCAGTTGCGCGGGTGACATGGTGAACAGCTTGCCCCAGTGCGGACGGGCTTTGAACGGAGCAAGTTCTCTTTCGATCATCGGCAACACGTTCCTGACGGCGGGCCAGTCTTGCTTCCAGGTGAAGTGCAGCGTGATACAGGGCTGTTGGTAGCACGGGCTCATTAAGAGGTCGTCGGCGGCAATGGCGCGAATCTCCGAGATCATGAGATGCGGACTGATCTGATCACGCAACTGCTCCACGGCGAGAATTGCTTCGACAGCGTGCTCACGGGGCACGAAGTACTCTGATTGCAGTTCCTTGCCGGCACTGGGCGTAAAACCCATGCGGAAGTGCGGCAACCTCTCATACCACGGTCCAGGTACACCTAGCTGCTCGGTGCAGTTTTCCGGGGAAAGCTCGGCAATTGGATGAAGGTTCTTGGTGGCAAGCTTGGCGCCAAAGAATTCCGGTTTCGCGTCGAACGCCTGCCCCGTTTCCGTACGACTCTTGAGCCACACTTCGTTGACGCGCTGCTTTTGCCAGTCGGTAAACAGGCTAACGCTGTAGGCGCTTGCTTCGATCGCGTCAAAGTGGTCGGCCATCTGACGCAGTGGAAGATTTTCGTAAACATACTGCCGCATCATGAAGGTGGGTTGCAGGTCGAGAGTGAGCTGGGTGATCACTCCCAGGGCGCCGAGCCCAACCACCGCACCGTGGAACGTTTCGTTGTCTTTTTGACGGGACAGCTTCACCACATCCCCCGCTGCGGTTACCAATTCCAAAGCGGACACAGCCGTTGCCAGATTGCCGTTCTTCTCGCCTGAGCCATGGGTCGCAGTACTACAGGCTCCAGCTACCGAAATATGAGGTAAGGAGGCTAAATTGTGCAGCGCGAAACCCCTGCTGTGGAGAAACGGCGACAACTTGCCATAGGTAATTCCCGCGCCAATCGTAACGGTACGCGCCTCCGAATCCAGCGCGACTACCTCATCCATAGGCTTCAGCGAGAGAAGATAGTCCTTGCTGTCCGCTATCGTGTTGAAGCAGTGGCGCGTACCCAAGACCTTGAATCGGCTTTGCTGCTTCACGAAATCGCGCACCTGCTCCATCGAGCTGGACGAATACAGTTTCTCAGTGCTGTACTCGATGTTTCCCGCCCAGTTCATGATCTTGTCAGCTCCTGCCCAGGCCAGCAGCGGCGAGACAAAACGGCTGCCGATCACTGCGGCGAATAGTTTGAGAAATGATCTCTTATTCATGCAAGTTTTCCTACGCTCTTGCCCCTTGATGTCCAGCGCTCATACCGCCAGCGTCCGTTTAAAGGATACGCTTCCCGCACGCTACAGTGAGCCTTCGCGTCCAGGTGCTATCAAAGTCGTCGGCCTACACCCAATCGCATCCTCGGTGATCGGCAGCCCATCGCGCAAAAAACTGTACACTTTTGCGTCGCCAAAGTTCTACAATGCGAAGTCTTCGCTTGCACCCTGCGGGCCGCTGGGCCAGTGCAAGTAATTCGCGCTTGGCCATGTGTGCCGGCGATCAGAAGTTCCACGAGGAGATCATGCAGAAAACACACTTCGCCCTATTGGTGGTCTGTTGTCTAGCCTTCGCTCAACTTCCCGCGCTCGCGCAGACACCGGGCGACACGCAGCGCATTTCCGCGCTCATCGCCAAGATGACCCTGGAAGAAAAGATCGATTACATCGGTGGAACGGGCTTTGCCGTTCGTTCCATGCCCGCGCTGGGACTGCCTACACTGGAGATGTCCGATGGACCCTACGGCGTGCGCAGCAACTCCCGATTTCCTTCCACCACTTACCCAGTGGGCATCGGTCTGGCTGCTTCGTGGGACCGCAAGTTGGCGGAACGGATCGGGGCTGGCATCGGCTCGGATGCACGTGCTCGCGGCGTGCACTTCATGCTTGGCCCCGGCGTGAACATTTACCGCTCGCCGCTGAACGGACGTAATTTCGAATATTTTGGCGAAGACCCGTTTCTCTCTTCCGCCATCGCCGTCGGTTACATCAGCGGAATGCAGACCCAAGGCGTCAGCGCCACGGTGAAGCATTTTCTCGCCAACAACTCCGAGTTCGACCGCCACAACTCCGACTCTCTCGTGGACGAACGTACCTTACGCGAAATCTATCTGCCTACATTTGAAGCCGCTGTTAAGCAGGCACACGTGGGCGCCATTATGGACTCCTACAACTTAATTAACGGAGCACACGCCACACAGAATGGCTACTTCAACACCGAGATTGTCCGCAATGAGTGGCACTTCCCCGGAATCATGATGTCGGATTGGGTGGCGACCTACGACGGCGTAGCCGCTGCCAACGGCGGACTCGACCTTGAGATGCCCAATGGCAGGTTCATGAACCGCCAGAACCTGATCGCTGCCGTAAAAGATGGCCGCGTCAAGGAATCCACGATTGACGAAAAGATCCGGCGCATTCTCCAGACGGCGCAACGCTTCGGCTGGCTCGACCGTGCGCAAAAGGATTCATCTCTCTCCACTTACAACGAGGCCAACCATCAACTTGCCCTCGAAGGGGCCCGGGAGAGCATCGTGCTTCTGAAGAACGCAGGCGATTTACTCCCGCTGGATAAGAAGCCTACGAAATCCGTCCTCGTCGTTGGCCCCGATGCCTACCCGGCTCAGGTGGTCGGCGGAGGCAGTGCCGGGGTTCTTCCTTTTTCAGCAGTGAGCGCGCTCCAGGGCATCAGCCACTATCTGGGCGCGTCAGCCAAGGTCTACTACGAGCGCGCTCTGCCCACGGTTCCAGAACTCGCGCGCTCCACCGAGTTCACGACGGAGGCCAAGGGCAGTGAGCGAGGCTTGCGCCTGGAAGGCTTTCACAACGCAACACTCGAGGGTCCGCCCGCCTCCACCAAGATTGTTCGCCACA
>JAYTQD010000598.1:0-18841 GCA_043746935.1 Acidobacteriaceae bacterium
TGTCCGTGGATAAATAGAAAATCTTGCTCGGAGGGGCAAAAGAAAAAGCCCTCCTGCCAAAGCATTCGGAGGACTCAAAGTTCTTTGAGTTGACCGCACACTGTTTAGCAGTTTTTAGCGTGGAGCAAGTTGCCTAAATCGCCACGTGAGTACGAGTCTACTCCGAATCCACACTCTGTCAAGCCCGAAATCGCGTAGGGGCAGGCGCCCTCGCCTGCCCAGCGGAGCGAAGCTCCGCAGCGGCCTTTCGCCAAGCAATTCTTGCACCCGCCTAGAAAACCCCAAATCCTCCCGAGTCCCGGCTGAATATACTGAAGGTCCGCAGCCACTCACGACTCGCCGAGTAGCCCTCCGCCACATCCGCAGCCGACTTAAAAACAATGGGCTTTTCCGGCTTATCGGTGATGGAGAGGTCCGAGAGCAGCCGGTCTCCGGGTTTCATTTTTTCGACCGTCTGGTCGATCAGATCGGCAATCTTCCATGCAGTCTGGGCGTCGACTTGGACGTCTCCATCGTTCCTTCCCATTTTCTCGTAGCTCTGCTCGTCGATCAGCTCCCCATTGCGGATCAGTTCCAGCGTCGGTCGCCAGACCCACACGTTCACTTCCGTGGCCTCACCGTATTTTGGCACCAGGGTGAAAGACATAAACGCCTCCGTCCAGAAGGGCCCGGTCCCACGGTCCGAACGCACAGGCGAATACCGCCGCTGCGCTGACACACGAAGGATCCGTTCTTATTCTAGGCCAAACCCATCCCGGCAATGCAAATCTAATCTGCGGCCAAATGCCGACTCGCATCCAATCTGACAATAGCCGTGGCGAGAGCGTCAGCCGGACCCGCCCGAAATCACGTGGGGGCAGGCACCCTCGCCTGCCCTAGCGGAGCGAAGCTCCGCAGTGAGCAAAGAATCGGACAACTAGCCCGGAACTGTAAATCCGTGCTTTTTTAAAGCCTCACCCGGAATATCTTTGTCGCCAAGATTGATGGTTTCCTTCGGATCGTAGCCTTCCAATTGTTTCAGTTTTTGAGATCTCAGAAAGACGTCAAATCCAAAGTCGCATAGCACCGTGTCCGCGCCATCCTGGCTAAAACTCCGAGGCGTGCTTGAATTCAACGGCTTCGGCATCGTTACGCAAATAGTGACTTTACCGCCATGTTCACGATTGATGGTTACATTGACCGTCATAGCTTAGAATGCTCCTAAAAAGTTAGACGCATTGGCATGCGTGGCGCAAATATGCAGGTTACCTATCGGCAATCGCCACATAGAGAACATAGAACCAACTACAGATGCCGTGACATATGCACCATAAAATGCTCGCGTTCCTCGACCACGAAAGAACGACGGCAATACACATTCCCAATGCGTATCCAAAAGACAAGCCGGTAGCGTTTCTGCCGCCACCAGCCTCGTCTAGTTTGGCTTCCAGTTCTTCAACTCGAGACTCCAGTTCATCAAGCGAACTTGTGGAGTAGTTCTCAAAATCATAATCACCTGAATCATCGGTGGCCATTTTTCTAGCTATTTTTCCTTGGGTGTGGCTCGGGAGTTGCATAGAAGCCGACCACGGCCGATCCCAGAATTGTCAGAACACCAATGCTAGCTGCAACCGTGCGCTTCAACATGGCCACTTCGACACCGGAAAGTCTAGCCCTAATTCAAATCAAACTGCTCCTGATGCAGACTCGCATCCGACTTCACAATAATCGTCTTCTTCAGCAGCTCTTCCATCTCCTGTAGCCATTTCCCGTTGTCGGACTTCAGGACTTTCGCCACTTCGGGATTCACGCGCAGCATCGTATCCGGACGGTCCACCGGCTTCCCTGAAATCTTCCGCATCTCCACATAAATCTCGTTGCACACGGTGGTCGCCGACTTTACGTACCCGGTTGAAGTGCAATATGGGCATGGCGCGCCAATCGTGCGTTCCAAAGACTGCTTCACACGCTTGCGGGTAATCGCCACCAGGCCAAAGTCGTTGAACGCCAGAACTTTCGACGGCGCACGATCCCCACGCAGCTCTTCTTCCAGAGCCTGCATCACCTTCTGCCGATTCCGACGCTCGTCCATGTCAATGAAGTCGATGATGATGATCCCACCCAAATCACGCAGGCGGATCTGCCGGACGATTTCTTTGATCGCATCCACGTTCGTCTTCACGATGGTGTCTTCGAGCTTCGCCGTCTTGCCCACGTACTTGCCGGTGTTGACGTCAATCGCCACCAGCGCTTCCGTCTGGTTGATGACGATGTACCCGCCGCTCTTGAGCCACACTTTCGACTTCAGAGCCTTGTTCATTTCTTCTTGCAAGCCAAACTGTTCGAACAGAGGAATATCTTTCGAATAGAGCTTAATCCGCTTCATCAACGAAGGTTGGAACCTCTGCGCGAACCGCAGCACGCGCTCGTATTCCAGTTCGTTGTCCACCCAAATCTGGGAGAAGTCCGACGTCACCTGATCGCGCAGCACACGCTCGACCACGTTCAAATCGTGATAGATCAGCGCCGGAGCTTTCGAGGTTTCCGCGCGGCCCTTGATTTCATGCCACAGGCTCTTCAGGAAGCGAATATCCGCGCGGAGTTCATCTTCCGCCGCGCCGCCCGCCGCCGTGCGCACAATGAAGCCGCCGACGCCGTTCTCACGCTCGCTCACCACAATGCGCTTCAGCCGCATCCGCTCTTCGTCGGAATCAATCTTGCGCGAAACGCCCACATGGTTCACCGTTGGCATATACACCAAAAACCGCCCCGGCAGCGCAATGTGGCTGGTAATACGCGCGCCTTTTTTGGCGATGGGTTCTTTCGCAATTTGGATCAGCACTTCCTGACCCGGCTTCAGCAGCTCGGAGATCAACGGCACCGGCCCAGCGTCTCTGCGGCGAAAACGTCCGCCGCCGCCGCTGTTGTTGCCGCGCCGCCCGCCACGCTGCCGGTCAAATCCCGTGCGCCGCTGCGTGCGCTGCTGCGCCAGGGCAGGAGCGTGAACCTCCATGTGCGCGCCGCCGCCGTTCGTCACGACTCCGTCGGCCTCAAGTTCCGCCTCTTCCTGAATCGCTTCCAACTCGGCATCCTGCTGCTGTTCCATTTGGAACTCTTCCGCCAGCTCCTCGGGAGCCATGGGATGTTCCTTCAATTCTTCTTCCAGGCTTCCGTTCGCGGCATAAACGCCCTGCTCGCGAACTTCTTCTTCCAATTCCTCATACTGGCCATGCTCGGAAACATGATCGGCGTAGGCGGCCATGTCGGCCTCTTCCTCGTCAATCACTTCCTCTTCCATCACGCCCGCCGAACTGCCTGAGTAGAACGACAGCGGCTCCTGTGTCCGCGCTTCTTCAGGCTGCGTCCTCGGAGAAGGTTCGTCTTCCGTTATTGCTCTCAATTGCTCCCGGGTTTTTTCTGGGGTTTCGTCTTCTTCTTCCTGAATCTCTTCTGTCACAACCTGCTGTCGCACCGCTGCACGCGCTTCTTCCGGCTCAGCAGGTACAGCGGGGATCGCGGCCAAAACTTCGTGCTGATCTTCGTGATGAGGATCTTTGTGATGAGAATCCTCGTGCTGCTGCTCCTCGGTCTCGACGAGGTCATCGGCGACTTCTTCCTGCTCGCCTTCCTCGCTCTCGGGGTCGTCCTCGTCTTCCTCTTCTTCGACCTCGAACAAAGCCGCTGGCTGCGTGTAGGCTGCCATCGCCGAAGTCGAAGACCTTACCGAAGCTTCCGAGCGCGGCTGTTCCGGCGTGTCCGAGTGTTCCTCCACGCTCTTCGAAGAAACAACCCTAGGCTCAACTACTGGTACGGCAAAGCTTGGCTCGTCATCCGGAAAACGGCTCGAGAGAGCGGACGTTTCCACCTTGGGCGCGGGTGGAACTAGCGCTGGACGATTGCGGTACTTGGAAAGCGATTCGCCCGGCAGCACCATGGGCTGGTAGCCCGGAGGCGGCCCGAAATCCTGCTCTCCCGAACTTCGTGAGCCGGAGTCCCACGAACTCGAATCCCTCGAACCGGTGTCTCTCGAACCTGAGTCTCTAGAACCACGGTCTCGCGAACCACTGTCTCGCGAACCACGATCTCGCGAACTAGAATCTCTCGAACCGGAAGATCTAGAACCTGAATGCCGGGAGTCGGATCGCCGCGAATCCGATCCTCGAGACTCGGAACTTCGAGACTCAGAAGTCCGCGACTGCGAAGGCCTCTCGGAATATCTGGGCTCCGAATATCGAGGCTCCGGCGCTCTCTCTTCAAACTCCGTCGACTGCGTTTCGGAAACTATCGGTTCGGCATCCGTCGGCTCCGAGGTTACCGCTTCACCGGATTGGGACTCACTGGATCGAGACTCGCCCGACCGCGACCCGGAATCCCTGCGCCCACCGCGCCGGCGTCCTCCGCGCGCACTCCTGCCACCATAGCCACGGTCCCGCCGCGGCTCCCCCGAGCTAGTCCGCTGCGAGCGGGATTCTCCTGTCGCGCCGCCTTCCGCGCCAGCTTCGGCAAAGTCCTGCCCGTCCCCAACTTCGCCATCCGCTGGCATCGGGCGGGCCGGAACCGTTTCCTCATCGCCGTCGCCGGCATCTTCCAATTCCAGAAAGTCGGAGACATACAGAAAGGCATCGCGCTCCAAACCAATATCCACAAACGCCGACTGCATGCCGGGCAGCACGCGCGTCACGCGCCCTTTGTAAATCGAGCCGGCCAGGGTGTATTCCCCCTCCCGCTCCAGATAGATTTCCGCGAGTTGGTCGTCCTCGACCAGCCCCACCTTGGTTTCGTGGGGAGTAGACGTTACAAACAATTCCTTATTCATTCGGACTCCGAATCCGCTTCCGCCTTACGGAAGCAGCTTCACCGCCCGAAGCTCGAGTTCACAAGTAAGAGTTTAAAACCAAGTACAGGTAGGATTCATCGCGGCGACTGAGGCATTACCAGACACACCGACCCGCCCGCTTGGCGGCCCGCTTCTGGAGTCATTCTCTGGCTTGAACGGATATGTTGTCTTCACCGAATCGCTTTGCCGCGCTACCCCGGTTTGTGTCCGCTCTCTCTAACTTCGAGGGGGCCGTTACCCGCCGGATCGCGCTTTCTCTTTCGAATCCTGCCCGGCCTTGGCTGTTCTTCTTGCTCATTACTTCGGGCCGGTGATTTTGCCCTCTTCACGCGAGGGCAGCGTAATTTTTCTTAAATTTTGTTGTCCAGCATTTCGTCCAGCACTTGCCTTGCATCTTGCGCTCCGCGCCTCCTGGCGCGGACTCTGCTGCTACCGCATCGCTGCGTTCCTGCTCAATTTTGGTCCTGCATTAATTTACAAACCGGCGCATGCGCACATTCATCACGATCCCCAGCGCCAAAAACATAAACAACACCGAAGACCCGCCATAACTCATCAGCGGCAACGGAATCCCGGTGACCGGCATAAAGCCCACCACCATGCCGACATTGACCAGAATGTGGAAGGCCATGACCGCCACCACACCCATCACGATGAACGCCCCAGCGCGGTCTGGCGCTGTTTGCGCGTTCTGCGTCAACCGCATCAATACCATGAAGTATAGCAGCAGAAGGAAGAGGGCTCCGACAAATCCCCGCTCCTCCGACCACGCCGCAAAGATAAAGTCTGTCTGCGGAACTGGCAAGTAACCGTAGTGAGTCTGCGACCCCTGCGTCGAACTTCCCCACAAACCACCCGACCCCACGGCGATCAAAGACTGGTTTACCTGATAGCCCGACCCCTGCCGGTCCGCCTCGGGAGCCATGAAGCTGGTCAGGCGGTCTTTCTGGTAAGGCTTCATCTTGTGCCAGGCCAAAGGCAAAAGCGCTCCCGCGATGACCAGCACCGTCAAGGCCTGCCGCGCCCGCATCCCCCCTAGAAACAACGCCATAACAGCTATGGGGATATAGGTAAGCGCCGTGCCCATATCGGGCTGGGCCAGCACCATCAGCATGGGTACGCCGACCATCGCCCCAGCCTTCAGAAAGTCTTCCCAGCTCAGCTCTTTCTGCCGCATTTCGGAGAAATATTTGGCTACCGCCAGGATCAGGATGAGCTTGACCCACTCCGATGGCTGGAAGTGCTGTCCGGCCGGCATTTTGATCCAGCGCCTCGCCCCTAAGTACTTCTGTCCAATGAGGAAAACCGAAATCAGCGAGGCGATGGACGCGATATACATCCAATGAACCCGCTCCAGCAGCACGTGGTAGTTGACCACGCTCAGAGCAAACATTGCAGCTATCCCGCCGATGATCCAGTACACCTGCTTAATGTGCGCCCCGGCAAACTTGCTGTGCAGGGTTGCGCTATGGATCTCGACTACGCCCAGTCCACAGATGAGCAGGACGAGAAAGAGCAGGGTCCAGTCAAAATCTCGAAATGAGACAAAACGTGCCATAAGTTTGCAGTTACTGCCGAATATTGGGCAGGGAACCCGACTGCTGTCGAGGCTGTTCCGGCAGTCCGGCAACTGGCTGGGTACTTGCTCGGTGTCCCGTTCCTGGAATACCGTTCGCTGGCGTTTCCAGCCCTGGTGCGGCCTTCACAGCCCGCAACCTGCCTGGAGCGCCCTCCAAAACGAAACGCCCCGCCTGAAGCCGTTGCTCGCCGTTTTCCTCGCCCGCAGGCTCGGTCCAGAGCGACGCCATCTCGGTTGGGGCAGAGCTTCGTACGTCAGTTCGTTTGTCCGAAGGCTGACTCGCTGCGGGCGTTTCGACCACCTGGTTCGGCTGCCGGCGCTTCTTATCCACATACGCCTTAATCACTTGCGTCGCCAGACGCGCCGCCAGCTTGCCGTGCTCGCCGCCCTCGAAGAGAACGACGACAATGATTTCCGGATTCCGCCGCGGCGTAAACCCAACAAACCAGCCATTTTGCGCGAAATCGTCATTCTTGGTGTGCTTGGCGCGCAGGGCCAGCGACACCGTCTGAGCCGACCCTGTCTTGCCCGCGATGTCGATGCCCGGAATGTGCGCAGACGGCGCAGTACCTTCCGGCAGCAGCACGCGGCTCATAGCGTCGGTGATGACGTTCCATCCCTCGGTGTCCACCGGGATGTTCTTCACTTCTTCCAGACGTTGCACTTCCACCAAACCCGGCGGCATTTGTGCCGGGTTGATCACGTGCGGCACAACCATCTTTCCATCCATGGAGATAGCGGCAATCGCCCGCATCAGCTGCACTGGCGTAATCGCTACCGCGCCTTGTCCAATACCGACAGAGATCGTCTCTCCAGCAAACCATTTCTGCTTGTAGTTGCGAATTTTCCACTCTTCCGAGGGCATGATGCCGGTGACTTCTTGCGGCAAGTCGATGCCCGTTTTCTGACCTAAGCCGAACGCTGTGGCGTACTTAGCGATGCGGCCGATGCCCAGCTTTTCAGCCAGGGTGTAGAAGAATACATCGCAAGATTGATAAATGGCCTTGGTCAGATCGACGGGGCCGTGGCCGTTTTTCACCCAGCATCCAAAGCGCCGCCCGTAAAACGTTGCGCCGCCATTGCAGTGGACGTTCAGTGTCTGGGCGATATTTTCCTGCCAGCCTGCCACCGACATCAGAATTTTGAAGGTTGATCCCGGCGCTAGTTGCGCTTGAATCGCCTTATTCAGCAAGGGCTTAGCCTTGTCGGTGACGAGTTCTTTCCATTCCGCGTTCGAGATGCGCACGGCGAAGTCGTTGGGATCAAAAGTGGGACGGCTTACCATGGCAAGAATTTCGCCGGTGCGCGGGTCCATGGCGACGATGGCGCCGTTCTTACCTTCAAGCGCTTCCTCGGCTGCGACTTGCACGTCGAGGTCGACCGTAAGTTTCAGCGGCTTGCCGGGTTCGGCGGGAGTCTCACCTAACTGTTTGATTTCCTTGCCCTTACTGTTCACTATGGCTTGCCGGGAGCCGTTCTTTCCCATCAGCAGCTGATTGTATTGGAGTTCCACGCCGGACTTGCCGACAACATCGCCTGGGCTATAGAGCTCCCATTGCGGCAAGCTGAGCATATCTTCGCTCACTTCGCCGACGTAGCCGACCAGGTGCGCCAGAAAACCGTTGCGTGGATACAGCCTCCGGTGCGCCATGATGGTATCGAGTTCCGGAAGCTCGTTGCGGTGCGACTCGACGAAAGCCAGCTCGTCGGGCGTGATGTCTTCCTTGAGATAAATTGGCGCGTATTGCGGCATGCCAGCGAAGTGGCGGATCTTTTCCCGCACCACTTCTTCTTTCAGGTGCAAGCCTTGGGCGATCAAAGGGGCGTCGGCGTTCATGTCGCGAGCCGAGTCGCGCATCATCAAAGCGGTGAAGGACGGGTAGTTGTCGACGATGATGCGGCCTTCACGGTCAACAATCTTTCCGCGAGGGGCGAGGATGGGAACCTTACGCACGCGGTTGTTTTCGGCTTGGGTGGCGTAGTAGTTGCTTTGCGAAACCTGCAACCGCCACAGTCCGTAACCCAACACGAGAAAAAGGACGAGGATGGCATACTGCACCGAGGTCAAACGTCCCGCCGAGATTTTTTCTTCGCGGCCCAACATTTGGATCAGTTCCTCTGCTTAAAGCGGTCGAGCACCGCGAACAGCGCCACCGCAGCAGCAGCATTCGCCAGCGCGGCCAACAATTCATGACCCCACGCCCAGCCCACCCCTTGCCCCACCAGGCCACGCCGCACCGAAAAATACAAGAACTGGTGCAGCAGGTAAAAACCGTAGGTCACCAGGAAACGCGACGCCGCATTCTCGACGTCCAGCTTCACTCCCAGCGACGACGCTCCAAAGCCAACCACTGTCTTCGCAATGCCGTAAATACCGAGCGGCTGGTGCGTCAGACTGTCTTGTACAAGCCCGATGACACAACCCGTCAGCAGACCCGTGACAGGATTGCGCCGCGTCACGCCCAGGAAAATCGTGACTAGCAGCGGCACGTCGAAAATGGCGAGGAACGGGAGCCGCACTGGAAAAAACGCCTGAAAAAAGATCGCCAGCGCGGGGATCAGCGTCGCGGCCAGCCAGGGAAAGCGGTAGACCTCAACTTGTTCGGGAGATGTTTGGGAAAGGCGCACGCTATTGCATCCGATCATTCAGCGACTTCAAGACAAAAGGTTTGAGGGCGGGTGCAGGCTTGACGATCTTGGTCGGCTTGGCCTGAGGACCGGTCGCTTTGGGCAACGCTAAAGGTGAATTGCTCTGCTGTTTGTTGGCAGCATTCGGCGGCGCCGGCGGTGGCGCATGCTTGGCTGCGTTGGGCGCAGTCCCATCCGGTGGCTTGGCTCCGGCAGTTGCGTCCGGATTCGGCTTGTCAGGATTCGGATTGTCATTCGTTGCTGGTTTCTCAGGCACGCCCGGCAAGCGGGCCGCCAGAATATCCACGGCGCGCTGCGATCCCGCTAAATCGCCCGCCGCGGGAGCGATATCTTGCAGTTTTGTGATGACCAACACTTCTTCCAGGCGGCTTAGATCCGCCGCCGGATGCACGCGAATCTTTAAGAACAAATCCGAGGACGACACTTTCACAATATCCCCCACCGGCAGACCCTTGGGGAAAATTCCGTCGCCTCCGGTGGTGATGATTTTGTCGCCGGGCTTCACTTCCTCATCCGCCATGACTTTCTCGAGCATGGTCTCGCCAGCCGGACTGCCGCGCACGATCCCTTGCAGCCGCAGCCGTTCCACAATTGCGCCAAGGCCGCTGGTCTGGTCGTTAATGAGCAGCACTTGCGCCGTGTGGGGATAGACCAGCAAAATCTTGCCCACGACGCCGTCGGCGGTGATCACCGCCATATCTTTCTTTAGGCCGTCGCTGTCGCCTTTATCGAGAAAAATGGAGCGCGACTGATCGCTGCCGCTCGAACCCACAACCTGCGCGGGCAGGGTTTGCAGGATGGATTGTTCCTTAAAACCCAGCAGCGTCTGCAAACGATGGGCCTGGCTGGCATCCTGACTGAGGCGCACTTGTTCCAGCCGGAGCTGTTTGATTTGCTCTTTGAGATCGCGATTTTCCTGGCGTACGCCACGGAGATAGACGTAGTTGCGCCAAACGCCGTAAAGGCCGCTCTGCGAGTGTACGATGACGCGCTCAACCGGTGTGATCGCAGCCACAGCCCAGACGCGGATGAGACGGGTTTGCTGCGGGTCGTCGCTACGCTTGACCTGCACGGCAAGGCCGAAGACCTGAATGAACAAGACCGCCGCGAGCACGGAGAGATTGCGGTGCCGCGTGAACAGATTTTCCATGGCGGTGTTACAGCCTCATTACTTTCTCAGCGCGAATTGCGGAGCTGTCGCTCCGCAAGGGCAGGCGAGGGCGCCTGCCCCTACGCGAGCTATTCAATCGAAATCTTGCGCAACAGCTTGAAATCGCTGAGCATTTTGCCGGTGCCCAGCACCACGCTGGCCAGCGGGTCGTCGGCGATGGAGACCGGCAAACCGGTTTCCTCGCGAATACGTTTGTCGAGATTCTTGAGCAGCGCGCCGCCGCCGGTGAGAACGATGCCGCGATCGCTGATGTCGGCGGAAAGCTCAGGCGGCGTGCGCTCGAGCGCCACCCGAATCGCATTCATGATCGTCGATACGCACTCACTGAGGGCCTCGCGGATTTCGCTGTCGTCCACGGTAATGGTTTTAGGAACACCCTCGATCAAATTGCGCCCTTTGATTTCCATGGTCAAAGGTTTATCCAGTGTGTAAGCCGAGCCGATTTCCATTTTGATCTGCTCGGCCGTGCGTTCGCCGACGAGCAGGTTATATTTCCTCTTCAGGTAATTCATGATGGCTTCATCGATCTGGTTGCCAGCCATGCGTACGGAACGCGAATAGACGATGCCGCTGAGGGAGATGACGGCGATGTCGGTGGTGCCGCCGCCAATATCAACGACCATGTTGCCACTGGGCTCAGTGATGGGCAGTCCGGCGCCGATAGCGGCGACCATGGCCTGTTCCACTAAATGAACTTCGCTGGCCTTGGCGCGATAAGCGGAGTCCATGACCGCGCGCTTTTCCACCTGTGTAATCTCGGAAGGCACGCCGATGACGATGCGGGGATGCACCAGCATCTTGCGGTTGTGCGCCTTCTGGATGAAATAGGTGAGCATCTTTTCCGTGACCTTGAAGTCGGCGATGACGCCGTCTTTCATTGGTTTAATGGCCACGATGTTGCCCGGCGTGCGCCCGAGCATCTCTTTGGCTTCCTTGCCGACGGCCTCGACTTCGCCCGTGTTCTTGTTGATGGCGACGATGGAAGGCTCGTTAACGACGATGCCGCGGCCGCGCGCGTAGACCAACGTATTGGCGGTGCCGAGGTCGATGGCGAGGTCGCTGGAAAACATGCTGAAGAGCGACCGCAAGTTGTGAAACTTGGAATTTCCCGTAAACCCGTTGGATGCCATGCTTTTACTCAATCCCTGCGAGCTGCCGCCCGCGCTCCATTGTCGTTAGTCGATTTGGATGCTACCGCCGCTGCGGGGACACCGAAGTCCCACGCCGCAGCGCCTTGCCATGCCCTACCTTGCCGCGTCATTGAATCAAAACCTTATGATGCTTCGTGTTGGAGCCGCCGGTGGCGTTCTGCGCCGTGACGGTAATTACGTTGTCTCCGATTGGAAGTTCGGGGGTAAAACAGCGGAAACTGCCGTCGCTTTCGATGGGAGGCGCCTCGCGACCATTGACCATGACGCGAGCGTTGGGTTCGGTTTTGCCGCTCACCTCGATTACACGCCCATGCTGCATAAACTCGAGTTCCAAATTCATCGCCGCCTGCGCATTGCTCCCGCGCGGCAGAATAGTGAAGCGGTTGGTCTCGCTCACTACCGATTCCTTGTCGTCAGCGTCGTAGGACTGCACCGACCAGTAGTACTTCCCTTCGCCCAAGCCGCTTACTTTGATTTCCGCCTTCGCGACTTTTTCGTCCCTCACGAGGGAAGAAAAATACGGGTTCTGCGAGACGCGCAGGTGGTAGCCCGCGGCATTGGGCATCTTGGACCAAGAGAATTCCACGGGGTGTTCCTGCCCGGGAGCGGCATAGATTGGCGCCATATTGGCGGGAGAGATGGGCGTGGGCGGGCCGACTTCCTTTAAGCGCGCCATGCGCGGCGACCCGCGCTGATAGCTGACTTTTTCCCACTCCGAGAGGGTCACAACCTCGCCGTTGCGCTGCACTTGCGCCGTACCTTTTTCCTGCAGGAATTCGTGCTGGTCGTTGATGGGATCGTTATGCACCATGGCGGCGCTTTCCGGGGCTAGCGAAGCAGTTGCGCCCGCCACCATCACCTGCGACTTCGATCCCTGGGTATACGTGCCCGTCGAAAGATCCACCGTGCCCGTATTCACCGTGACCGCGACGTTGGTCTGCTGGTGGTCGTTGGCCGAGTTTTCTTCAATCACGATCAACGAATCCTGCTTCACGGTGTAATTGGTGCCGTCGGTAAAAACAATCTTAGCCAGACCCTCCGATGCGGTCTGGACGATGTCGCCTTTTTCCAGCGGCAGGCTGTAGTCGGCCTTGCTCCAGGCGCTGCTGTTGGCCTTCTTCACGCGCACCGTGCCATCCAGGTTCGTGAAGTGCGCCTGCTGCGCGCCGGCGGCCACCTGGGGCGTAGTGGGCTCGACATTACCGGCAATCTTTTCCAGCATTTCGAAGGTGAAATGATTGGCCACCTGCATTCCGGCATTGGTCGCATCCGGGAAGGCGAAGTGCAGCAAGACCGCGACAGCCAACACGAGGGCCGCCACAGCTAGAAGCACGCTGCTGTAGGTGACATTCACCCACGCAACCTGCACGCCCGACTTGCGATTCTGAGCCACGAAAACTACGCTAAACCTTAGAGAATATGGGGTATATCCGAGAGTAGCACAAGGGCACGCGCGGGGAAATGGGGTGTACAGGCTGGTTCCTGTACGGTGGGACATGTACGGGTGGGGAGGGGCGGATGGATACCCAGCTAGCGTTCAGCAATCCCGCGATGCGCATGAGAAGCCGTAAGCCACGTTGGAGCCAAAGACGCAGTGACAGCATCAGAAATATCGTTGTGGATCTGAAGTGAGTTGTCGATGTCTTGTACTTCGAGCGTACGGCTGTCCCGCGTTTGCCATCCCCCACCCGCTATGGTAAGTTCGTGAACGGACGAGGGTTATCTTTGCAACGGACAATTCCCGCCGGCCTCGACCGCAAGGAAGCGGCGATTTTTTTGCAGCTCGATCCGGCGCGGCTCCCACGACACATCGCCATCATTATGGACGGCAACGGACGCTGGGCGCGCCGACGGCATATGCCGCGCGTTGCCGGGCACCGGGCTGGAGTGGAATCGGTGCGTTCCACGGTGGAGATGGCGGCGCGGATTGGCGTGCCGTGGCTGACGCTGTATGCATTTTCCGAAGAGAACTGGAAAAAGCGTCCCAAGACCGAAGTCGGGTTTCTGATGAAGCTGCTTAGCCGTTTTCTGAAAATGGAAGTTCCCACGCTGAATAAGAATAACGTGCGGCTGGAATATATTGGACGGCGTCATGAATTGCCTGCCGATGTGAATGAGCGTATGGAATGGGCGCGGACAGAGACGGCGAAGAATACAGGCTTGGTACTGACTCTGGCACTGAATTACAGCGCGCGCAGCGAGATTGTGGATGCATTTCGGTCAATGGCCGAGGCGGCTGCGAAGAACGGCGGGTTTTCGCATTTGAAAGTGGACGAAGAAGCTGTAGCGCAGCATTTGTACACGCGCAATTTACCCGACCCGGATTTGCTGATCCGCACCAGCGGCGAAATGCGGCTGAGTAATTTCCTGCTCTGGCAGTGCGCGTATGCGGAGATCTATGTGACTTCGACCTTGTGGCCGGATTTTCGCGGGACGCATTTGCTGGAGGCCATCGCCGAATATCAGAAGCGTGAACGGCGCTACGGCGGTTTGAACGAAGACCGCGTCCACGAAGCTGCTCACGACAACACCCCCGACCCCGCCCCGCGCAAAGCGGCGCACCGCTGAGCCCGCTTTGATTCAACGAATACTCACGGCCCTGGTTTTGATCCCGTTAGTTTTGCTGCTGATCCTGCGCGCGCCGATTTGGCTGCTCGCGAGTGTGGCTGGGATTGTGGCGGTGCTGGCGATCCGGGAGTTTCTGGAGTTGGTACGGCATTATGGCGTGGAGCCGTTTACGGTGGGGACGTACAGCTTCGTGGGGATCTTTTTTGCGGCTTTGGCGGTGGGGGAAGTTTGGTTTCCACTGCATAAGGCCGCATTGCTTACGATGGCGACTTGCTTCCTGGCCGCGCTCGCGCCTTTTGTTTTTCTTTCGGGCGGACTGAGGCGAAACCAGTTGGCCTCAGTCTATTCCGCGGCCGCCGCTTCGGTATTTGCGTTCGCTTACATTGCAATTCCGATGGGCATGTTGGTCGATATCCGGCAGCAATGCGCTGGCGGCTTTCATCTCATCTTCTTAATGTTTGTAGTGTGGTCGGGTGACATCCTTGCCTACTTCGTGGGGAAATCGCTGGGGCGACACAAGATGGCTCCGCGCGTGAGTCCCAAGAAAACCTGGGAAGGCGCGGTGGCGTCACTGTTTGCGAGTGTATTTTTCGGAACAATGACTTATCACTACTCAGGAGCCATCGGTTGGGGCTTCTTCCACGCCCATCTTTCCGATAACCCGTTGCTGGTGCTGAATGGAACAAAACCAGCCATGTGGAAATTGATCCTCGTGGCTTGCGCGCTGAACATTGCGGCGCAGCTCGGCGATTTGGTGGAATCCGCTGTCAAGCGAGGTGCGAACGTAAAGGATTCGGGTTCGATTTTGCCGGGCCACGGCGGGATGCTGGACCGGATCGATGCTTTGTTGTTCGCGGCTCCGATTATGTGGTTCTGTTCTATCTGGTGGATGTGGGAGTGCTTCTAGTTTTGTCATACAAACTGTACAAATTGTCCGACATACTGCTTTCGGTGAGACCTCCTCTCGCTTTGTCACACAAACTGTGATAAATGTATGACATGGCGGATCATCGTATTTCCGTTCGCGTTCCGCACCACTTGGGGCAGCGCCTTCGGCAGAGATCCAAGCTGAAGGGGGTACCGGAGTCCGAACTGGTTCGCGAAGCGCTGGAGAGGTATCTCCCCGCTCCGCAGAAAGTGCGGACAGCCTACGATGCGGCGGTGGCCTTGGGAGTAATTGGCTGCGCCAAGGATCTTCCCATGGATCTCAGCACCAACCCCAAATATATGAAGGGGTTCGGCGAAGATCGGGGAGGGTAGACTCTGAAGCGAGTTCTTGCCGACACCGGACCGCTGGTAGCTATTTTTTCCGCCGACGATCAGCGCCACGACGCTTGCGTGGAAGCCCTTTCGACGCTACCAACGCCGCTTCTGACTTGCTGGCCCGTCATCACCGAGGCCTGTTGGATGCTTCGCAGCCGTCCCGAAGCGGTGCGACAGCTTCTGGGGAGCCTAGGTACAGCGTTTCTAGACCTACTGCCGCTCGGCGCGGACGAAGCAGAAAGGGTCAGCACGCTTATGGCCCGGTACGAAAATTTAGACCCGCAATTGGCCGATGCGTGTTTGGTCTATCTGGCGCATCGTGAGAATATCGACACAGTATTTACGCTTGATCGACGGGATTTTTCGGTTTACCGCACATCCGTGAGGAAGCCCTTCCATCTCGTGCCATGACGACTTCCATACAATAGTGGTTACATGAAGAAAATCGCCATTCTCGGCTCCACCGGTTCTATCGGACGCAGCACGCTCAGCGTGGTTGAGTCGTTTCCCGACCGCTTCCAAGTCGTCTCGCTCGCGGCGGGGAGCAATCTCGATGCCGCATTCGAACAAGCCAAGACCTGGAAGCCTCGCGTGATCTCCATGGCCACGGAAGCGGATGCCGATGCCCTCCGCTCGCAGCTGCTGCAAGCAGGACTCGGGGAGATTGAAGTTGTTTTCGGCTCGGCCGGAACCATCCGCGTGGCCACTCTCACGGAAGCAAACTTCGTGGTCAGCGCCATCGTCGGCGTTGCCGGACTCGAAGCTACCTACGAAGCGGTGCGTGCTGGAAAGTCGATTGGTCTGGCGAATAAGGAATGCCTGGTAGCCGCCGGAGAACTCATTACCGCCGAAGCGCAACGCCAAGGCAAGCCGTTGCTTCCCATCGATAGCGAGCACAATGCCGTCCACCAATGCCTGCGCGGCGGACGTATGGACGAAGTCGAGCGCGTCTGGCTCACGGCGTCGGGCGGGCCGTTTCTCAAGACTCCGGCGTCGGAGTTCGCCAACATTACCGTCGAGCAGGCGCTGAACCATCCCACCTGGAAAATGGGCCGCCGCATTACCATCGATTCGGCCACGCTGATGAATAAGGGCTTCGAAGTGATCGAGGCCTGCCGCCTCTTCAATCTGCCTCCCAGCCAGGTCGGCGTCATCGTGCATCCGCAGTCAACAATCCACTCCATGGTGGAGTTTGTGGATGGCACGTTTCTGGCGCAGTTCTCCGTCACCGATATGCGCCTGCCCATCCTGTATGCACTGACGTATCCGGACCGGATTCCGAGTGACCTGAAATATCCGGTCGAGAACCTCCGTCACCTAGACTTCGAGCCCCCGGATATGAGGAAATTCCCTTGTCTGGCTTTGGCTTACGAAGCGGCGGAGGCGGGAGGCGGCAAAACCGTTGCCCTCAATGCCGCCGATGAGGTGGCGGTAGCGGCGTTCCTAGAAGGCCGAATTGCCTTTTCGGACATCCCAAAGGTGATTGCGGACGTACTCAAGGAAACTACTGCTGCTCCGATGGAGTCTATATCTCAGGTTCTGGCTGTGGACGCCGAAGCGCGAAAAGTGGCGCTGGAGTTCACGCGGCGAGCCGTTGCCGGTGGAGTTGCATCTAAGAAGTAGGTGGAAAAAAAATTATGCCAGGCTTTCTTCTATACCCGCTTTCTTTTGTTTTGGTTCTAGGCATCATGATCGTGGTCCACGAATGGGGCCACTACGCTGCCGCCAAGCTGCTGGGCGTGCGCGTGGAGGTGTTTTCCGTGGGCTTTGGGCCCAGATTGCTCGGCTTCCGCCGGGGCGATACCGATTACCGCATCAGCGCCATTCCACTAGGTGGCTACGTCAAGATGAGCGGCGAAAACCCGATGGAAGAAGCCACCGGTGATCCGGGCGAGTTCATGTCGCATCCGCGCTGGCACCGCTTTCTCATCGCTATTGCCGGACCGTTCATGAATATCGCGCTCTCGGTTGGACTTCTCACTGCGCTTTACGTGTTCCACTACGAGCAACCCACATTTTTAGACGAACCCGCCAGAGTGGGCTGGGTGAAGGAAGGCAGTGCGGCAGCCAAAATCGGTATCCAGCCGCATGATTTGATTTCCAGCATCGATGGCGTTTCCAATCCGAAATGGAAACAGGCCATGTTCAAGGCGGCCCTGAGTCCCGGCCAACCATTACACGTAGAGGTGCTGCGCGGCTCTCAAACGCTGAGTTTAACGGTCGTCCCTGACGCAGTCGGAGTGGATCGCTACGGTTCGGCTGGGTGGGGCCCCGAAGAACCGGTGCAAGTGACGTCGCTCGGGAAAGTCGGCAACGACACGCCTGCGATTAAGGCTGGCGTCCTGTTGGGCGACTTCCTCACCGAAACAGATGGCATAGCAATCACCGCACTGCCTGTCCTTGCCCGGCACTTGCAAGAAACCAAGGGCAAGCCAATCGCGCTGACAGTTCTGCGTCAAGGGCAAAAAATACAATTCAACGTGCAACCAGCTCTCGACAAAGACGAAGACACCGCCGAACAGATTTACCGAATCGGCGTGGGGTCCGCAGAGCGAATGACAGTGCAGCAGTTGCCTCTGGCAGGAGCTTGGAAAGCATCGTTGGCCGAAAATCGCGAAAACTCCCTCATGCTGGGGGAGTTACTGCAAAACCTGGTTCGGGGCAGGGCATCCATCAAACAGATTTCCGGTCCGATCGGCATCGGCAAGGCGGCAGGCGACGCGGTGGAGGAAGGGCTGCTGGAGAAAAACTGGTTTCGTCTTCTGCGGCTCGTGACCATGATCAGCTTGAATCTGGGAATCTTTAACCTGCTCCCAATCCCGATCCTGGATGGAGGCGTCATCCTCTTACTGCTAATTGAAGGTTTATTGCGTCGCGACATCAGCTTGATCGTTAAAGAACGCATTTATCAGACCGCGTTCGTCTTTCTGGTGCTGTTCGCTTCGGTAGTCATCTTCAACGACGTAACCAAGCTTCCGTGGTTCGGCTAGGATCGATGCGATAGCAAGAGATTGTGTGGTGCGTGCGACTCTTAGCCGCGCAGGCGCTTGCTTTCCAAACCCGCATTTTCACGTGATAAACTAGTATTTCCATGGCTATCTTCCAACGCAGAAAAACCCATACCGCCAACGTAGGCGGGGTCCGCATTGGCAGCGATGCTCCCATCGCCGTCCAGTCGATGACCAATACGGACACGGCCGATATTCCGGGCACGATTCAGCAGGTGGCCGCGCTGGCTCGCGCTGGCTCCGAGCTCGTTCGCGTGACAGTCAACAACGATGCCGCCGCCGCAGCCCTGCCGCACATCCGCGATGGTCTGGAAAAACTCGGCCTCAACGTCCCCATCATCGGCGATTTCCATTACAACGGGCATTTGCTGCTGAAGAAGTATCCGGCTTGCGCGCGGGCGTTGGCGAAGTACCGCATCAATCCGGGGAACGTCAGCATTGGGCGCAAGGACGACAACAACTTCGGCGCCATGATCGAAGTGGCGGTCGAGAATCAGAAGCCAGTACGCATTGGCGTGAATTGGGGCTCGCTGGATCAGGCGCTGCTGACGAAAATGATGGATGAGAACTCACGCCTCGACGAACCGAAGGAAGCGCGCGACGTGATGATGGAAGCCATGGTGGTGAGCGCGCTGA
>JAYTQD010000599.1:0-7660 GCA_043746935.1 Acidobacteriaceae bacterium
CTGGATTTGGCCGCCGCACCGCAGCCTGAAGTTGGCTGGCAACAGGAAGAACTGCTGGTCTAGACGTCTAGATTTTCAGCGTTGTTTGCTGGCTCGCTACGCACAGCCATTGACCGCCGATCTTCACCCAAGTGTCCGTCCAGCGTTCGCGACGGTTGATTTTCGTAGCGTTGAAAGCTCTGATCTTAAAACAGAGCTGCCAATCCGCCGCGAAAAACTGTGCGAGTGGTGGGGATTGCCTTTACGGTATCTTCTTCAGTACCACCGAAGCGGTTTCGTCCGCGCCGATCAAGCCTTCAAACTTACGCAGATCGGTCATACGCTCAGGTCCGATCTCGACGTTGCGGCGTGTGTATTCTCGTGAGTAGCGCAACTTCGACCCCGTGACTTCGATCTTGCTCTGGTAACTGGCGAAGCCAAAATCGGCTTTCGCGGGTTCAGGGAGGTCATCGACGGCGTAGCCCGGCGGCAATTCAATTTCATAGACGTCAGTTTCCTTCGATGTGCCGTCGAACACAACCGAATACTGGCGCGGCTTGCGGTGGTCGAAATCGAAGCTTTTTTTGCCCAGGATTCGTGGACGTACGAGCATGAGAGAGCCGCGAGTTTGGGCGTAGCCGGGGACATCGAATTTGAGGGTTAAGCGCAAGTTTTGTTGAATATCGTCGAGTTGTTGGATGGATGTACTTTGCAGCGCGAAGCCCTGGAGGGAACTTCCGAGAAGATGCTCAAAGTGCTCGGTTCGCTCTTTCTCACTGGCATGGAGGAGCGATGCGCGACTGTAGAGCGCGTGTTCACCGCTGAGCGTTTCCGCGATTTCTCCCGCCAGCGAGCCATCCGGGGAGAGTGTGAAGTGTCCGGTCCGAACCAACAGGTTCGCTTCGGGCGGCAGAAGCGGAGTGTGAATCAGTTCGCCGCCGGAATCGGTTACCAGCAGCGCGTTGGTGTCTTGCAACTCGCCACGTAATTCTCCCACCGGCGTGTAGGTGTCGGTGGGGTCGAAGATCAGGTATTGTTTGCCGGATTTTGCAGTGATGACGCTACGGTAGTTCGTTGCACTGGTTCCCTCGGATTTTGAAGTGGCTGGTAATTCGATCGCCAGGATCGCGTGGTTGAACCACGCCGAGGGCATGGCAGACTGGACGACCCCCCGTTCCGTGTCAATCAAAACATATTCGGAACGAAGTCCGGCTTCCTGCAACATGCTGCTCAGGAGTGTGGCTTTGTCTTTACAATCGCCATAGCGGTAATGAAACACATCGCTGGCAGGGTGGGGCTGGTAACCGCCGATACCAATCTCTACGGCAACATAGCGAATGTCACTTTGCAGGAAGGATGCTACGGCGCGGAGCTTGCCGTCGAAGTCGGTTTTGTTGGCGGTGAGCTGGCGTACTCTTTCCGTAATTTCGGGTGTTGGCGTCCGGCGTCCTGCTGTGAGACCGGAATACCACAGGCCCAGGCCGTTCCACGATCCGGAATTGCCGGTCTTCTCACCCGGTACGTAAAACGCCAGGGTCATACGGTCGGAGAGTGAAAGGAAGGCGGGCATACTGGCTTCGTGCTCTAGTGCGGACAGATCGTGTTTCGTCCACTGCCAGCGGTTTTCTCCAGCTGGCAGCGCGTCCGTCGAGCGGGTTCCCGACCACGAGGCTTTGAATTCCCAGTCGTGGGGGATTTGCATGCGAAAGGTGGTTTCTCGAACTGGGATATCTTCTTGCAAGATCCAGTGCACCTGATTGTCCCAGGCATAGCGGCGCACTTCATATTCCAGCGCAATGACCGAGCCAGGCTCCGGAGACGGAGCCTGCACAGTTCGATAGCGAACATCGTCGTAAAAGCTGTCGGAGTATGGATTCCGTTCTCCGAAGTCTTTCTCCTTGAGCTCGTACTCGCGTCCCGTCTTGTCGATGGTCCATGCGTGGAGATAAAGAAGCTTTTCTCCGTGTCCAAGATAGACCCCGAGACGGCCCTCGTTGCGTCCGTCCGGACGGAGAATCTTGACCGCGTGGCGGTAGTGCTCCACATACTCGCCGGGACTGGTAACTGTCACGTTCTCGTCGGTTAGCAGGACTGCGGCATTGGTGTCCGGTGGATAGCTGGGCAGGGTTTGGCTCGCGGCCTGACGAACCCAGCCCGGCACGGAAACCGCAAATAGCGGGGTGCAACAGGCCAGAAGCAGAAGACCAGAGCCTGCGAGAGCCTTAATTGCCTTGTGCATGAGTGGACGCCTTCAATAGTGCGGGCTGGTCGTCGCCGGTCTTGACCTTGTCGTAGAAATCCTTGACCACTTTGTATTCAGTAACCGGAAAGGCCATCCCCCCCATCACCATATCTCTTCGGGAGAAAACGATGCCGGGTGCTTCCAGCTTCTGAGTGGTCTTGTAGAGCGCAAAGTCCAGCTTTACGTTGTCGTCCGGCGGCAAGCTCTCAGCTTCCATGTTGGGTGGCAGCGTGATGTGAACCTCGTCAATCTCGCGGTACGGGTAATACAGATAGACAGGATTCACGCGCTGGGCGGATGGGAGCTTAGGTTTTTCGTTGACTTCAAACAAGTGCGGCGGCAGCTGCCAGCGTTTGCCGGCACTCGTCGCGAGTGGTCCACTCACCTTAAATTCGGCGGCCACAGGGGATTCCGTGTCATCCCATTTGGGTTTCTTGGTTAAAGCGATTTCGCTACCCGCGGGCAACCAGGCTTTAACCTCGTCCTCCAAAGCCTTCTTGCGGCCTTCGTCGTCGGTGTGGCCTCCACTGCGTCGTCGTTCCAGAGCTTCCAGACCTGTAAATCCCACTGTGACCGTGCCTTCATACTTACCTTCATCTGTGAGCTTGATTTTCGCGACTCGCTGAATCATGGCGTCGTTGTAGTTGGACAGCGGCGCTTCCCCAAACTGGGCGTCTTTCGTGTCACTTTGGCGCAAGCCGCGATTGCCGGCAGAGCGCCAGTTCAGCATGCCGAACGGGCAGAATTTTGTTCCCGGGTCGAGATAGACTTCCTTGCCACCCAGCTCCACAATGGCGATCTCGGCGTCCAACTGATTGGTGCTCAGGTAGTGTTCGTCGAAGAAGGTTTCAGTGCGGTCTGGCACCCACATTATCGATGCGGGTATGCCCGCGGCCTGAACCATGGCCGCGAAGAGACGATTCAGGTCATCGTGGTCGCCGCTGCGCTGTTGCAACACATCCTCCGCGCTCTTGTTCGGTTTGATGCTGAGCGCGCGTTCTTCCTGCGCCACGCGAGTGGGAATGTAACTGCGATTTTCCAGTTCAGTGACAAAACCATAGATCTTTCGTACCTTTTGCTCGGGAGTGTCGCTTGCGGTCACGATTTTCGCCAAAGCTTCCTCCGCGCCGTTGCGGTGGTTGAGGAAACCCTCCACGTCCTTTTTCCAATACTTACTTTCCGTTTTCCAGAAGTTTTCCATTTTGGCGCCGTCCGTGTAATAAAAATTGACGCGCATCTTCATGACGCGGGCAGGCGGCGAATACGGCTCATCAAGGAAAGGAAGAATATCGGACATGGCCAGCTCTACCCATTGGGAGCGTGGAGTGGTCATCAGCTTGGGTTGGTTGTCCTTCGGCACATAGGAAGTCCAGGACACCCGGTCTGCAATGCGGTCGTGGCCGATTACTAAAAAATGCGAAGCGGAATCGAATTGGTAGGGAATAAATTTGAAACGGGCGTGTTTTTGGAAAAGATTGCGCTGCACTTCCCACTCCGGCGAGTAAAAGCTATTGTCATCGTAGCGAAGGCTGTAACGGTACTCGATGATGCTGCCAACCTGCACGTCGGGCAGCGTAAACGCCTTGACGTTGTAGCGGAAGCCGCGCCCCTTCTGTACGGTCTTGTCGAAAGGCTTGCCCTCAAACGGCATGATCGAGCCATCCGCGTGGATCGTACGTCCGCTGATCGAGTCAATGCGGAAACTCTTGCGGCTATAGGGCAACTCAATGTCGGCATACTCGCGTCCGGCTTCCGTCAGGATCTTAATGCGCTCATACGTGGAATGGAAGTGCAGGGGGTCGTTATCGTTCTCTTCGCGGAGGAGAATGACCGCCGGCGCGCCGGGTTGCTGCGGGATGCTTTTGAGCGCGAGATCGGCAGGATCAATAGCAGGCCATTCTTCCGCTGCCACCCAAGGTGCGGCTAGCGTACACCACAAAACCAGAAAGAGGCTTCGGACTAGTGTGCGGTGGTAAAGGATCATAAAACCTCGAGTACACAATAAACGTAAGACGCATTATGCAAAGTATCCGCGTGTTTGCGCAAGGGAATCCGATGCGATGTGTTCAATGCTGGAACAGGGGTTGGCCTTGGAAGCGGGCAGAGAGTCTAGTTCGCGGTATCGGCCCAGCTTAAGAATCTATGACTTAAGGGGAAGTGGAGCGAGGGGGAGCTGAGAACCTAGTTCATACAAACGAACATGGCAGGCCGGGAGCCTGCCATGTTTCGAGAAGTTGTTTTCTTCGCCTAGCGCGAACTACTTCAAAGCCTTCACGCGCGCCGCCAGACGGCTCTTGTAGCGTCCGGCAGTGTTCTTGTGCAGAACACCCTTCTGGATCGCCTTATCCAGCGCGGAAACGGTCTCGCGGAACTGCTTTTCGGCGTCGGCTTTGTTGCCAGCGGCTGTCACTTCGCGCATCTTGCGCAGCGCGCCGCGCACGCGGGAACGGTTGTTGCGGTTGATTTCGGTCTTCTTAGCGGTCTGCCGGACGCGCTTCAGCGCGGATACATGGTTCGCCATCTTTACGTAAGTCCTTGTCCTATGGAATGTTGCTCGGTGGGTGCCGAACCATTATCTTACGAGAGTCCCCCTCTTTTGGTCAAACGCTAAGTCCAACCCTCGAAACAGTTTAGGATGGTTTTCATGGCGGAAGCGATCGACCGCTTACGAGTATTGCTCGATTCCAGCACCCCCATCGTCGTTATCGAGACGGTGGAGGAGGTCCGCGCCGTCCGTCTGGTGCGTCTGGCGTGCCAGGGGCTGAACCTAGCCAGTTTTGAATGGACGATAGCCAGCGGCCTGGTGCGCTCAGGGGCGGCCTCTGGGGCGGCTTCTGGGGCGCATGGAGGGGAAGCTGCCATCGAACACGGCCTGCCGCCCGGGGGATACGCCCAGGACGTCTACGCAGCCATCCAGTCGGGCACGACCATGATTGCCGATACGCGCGACCCGGCGAAGGTTTTGGGACACATGGAAGGCCTTACCGTTGAAGCTGCATTCATTCTAAAGGACTTCCATCGCCACCTGGACGACCCCGTTGTGGTTCGCCGCCTCCGCGACGTGGGCCAGAAGTTCCAGACCAACCGGCGCACGCTGATTCTGACTGCGCCGTCGATCCAAATCCCTCCCGAGCTCGCCAGCCTGGTCGAGTATCTCGAGCTGCCTCTACCAGATAGAGTCCGTCTGCGGCAGATTGTGGACGAAATGCTGGTGCGCGTTAGCAAGACGCACACCGTGGGACGCAAGCTGGATGCCGTCGGCATCGACGCGGTCGTGGCGAATTTGCGCGGATTGACCGAAGAAGAGTCGGAGCGGGCGGTTTCGCAGGCGCTGGTGACGCGCTATGCCCTTTGTCCTGAGACGGTTACGGACATTCTCGATGCCAAAAAGGCAATGCTGAAGCGCACCGGCATGTTGGACTTCGTGGATACGTCGGAGAGCATGGCTGGGATCGGTGGCCTGGATAACTTGAAGAATTGGCTGGGGTTACGGCGCGGGGCATGGGAAGAGAAAGCTCGCGAGTTTGGCCTCGATCCGCCTAAGGGCGTGATCATTTTGGGTGTGCAGGGATGCGGCAAGAGTTTGTGTGCGCGCGCGATTGCGGGGGAGTGGAAGCTGCCGCTGGTGAAGTTCGATACGGCGGCGATTTTTGACAAGTACATTGGCGAAACGGAGAAGCGTATTCAGAAAGTCTTCAAAGTCGCCGAGGGTCTGGCGCCGTGCGTTTTGTGGATTGACGAATTGGAAAAAGTTTTTGCCGGCACCGGCGCTGATTCGGCGTCGGCGGATGCGGGCGTTTCGTCGCGCATGTTGGGATCTTTTCTGGGCTGGATGCAGGATCGCAAGGCTCCGGTATTTGTGGCGGCGACATCGAACAATGTGAATGCGCTGCCTCCCGAGCTGATTCGTAAAGGCCGCTTTGACGAGCTGTTTTTTGTGGACTTGCCCAACCAAGCGGAACGCAAGCAAATTCTTTCCATTCAACTCGGTCGGCGGAAGAAGAATGTTCCAGATTTCGATCTCGACCAAATCGCCCAGGCGGCAAGTGGCTACTCCGGTGCGGAGATTGATGCCGCCGTGCAGACAGCCATGTACGCGTCGTTCTCGTTTAAGCAGCCGATGACGACGCAGACGATGTTAGATGCGCTGTCGCAAACCGTGCCGCTCTCGGCTACGCGCGCGGAAGATATTCAGGCGCTACGTTTGTGGGCGAAGACGCGGGCTGTGGCGGCGTCGGCGGGTGGCGGGGAAGACTAAGGCCAAATTTTCGCTTGTTTTATGATATTGCCTGCAATATCATTGTGAAGTGGCCGCCTCTTACGTGCTCGATACCGACGTGATGGTTGCGGCTTTGCGGAGTAACAAAGGCGCTTCCCGCCAGCTTTTGCTAGCGGCCTTGCATCATCAGTTTGAATTGTTGCTCTCAGTTCCGCTCCTGCTGGAGTATGAAGCGGTGCTCACTCGGCCACAGCATCTGGCGGCATGTGGATTGAGCACTGATGAAGTCGGGCAAGTCCTCGATGATCTGGCGACGGTCGCGAGGCCGGTTCGGATTTCATTTCGATGGCGACCGAGGCTAGCCGACCCTGATGATGACATGGTTTTGGAAACGGCAATCAACGGGAGTGCTGATGCAATTGTGACTTTCAATCAACGCGATTTTGTAGCCGGAACAAAAAGTTTTAGCTGCGCTGTGATTCTGCCTGTAACGGCGCTACAACAGATTAGGAGTTCGAACCCATGAGACGGAGTAATTTTGCACTACGCCTACAGCCATCCTTGATGGAAGAGTTGCGCAAGGCTGCGGAGCAGGAAGGTGTCGCTCTCAACCAGCTCATCAACGTGGCGGTGGCGGAAAAGGTTTCGGCCTTGCGGACGGAGGAGTATTTCCGGGAACGGGGCCGCCGCGCGGATCGCGCCGAAACCCTGCGGATTCTTGAACGCGCCGGGAAAGGGAATCCCCCAATGGAAGAAGACGAACTTCCAGCAGTAGGGGCGAGACCAGCGCAGGGCCGGAAAGCATCGGGTCGAAAGCGGCTCCAAGGTGGGGCTTTGATAAAGAAAAGGTCTGCCCGGTAGCTGTCTAAGAGAGGGCAGAGTGGCTGATCCTTCCGCACGCCCTTGATCTATATTTCACATTCAGAATATAGGGCGGCAGGCGTCCGGCCCTTCCAATGCTCTTGATATTAATTCCATATTAAGAATTTAAAGTGCCCGTCCTTCGTTTTTGCAATGGCGGGAGTAATTACTGCATACCGGTGATCAAACCACAGAATTTCTAACCCAAGCCAAGAGAAGGCTTGTGCAGTGTGCCCAGCTTTGGTGAGAGGATATCCCGATGAGCGAGAGAGCAAGAATTTGGTTGATCGAGATCGCGCTGAAAGCAACGGCGGTTGTGGGGATTCTTGTTGTCCTTGGCTTAGCGCTATTCGTCGCGT
>JAYTQD010000600.1:0-2879 GCA_043746935.1 Acidobacteriaceae bacterium
CGCCGTGACACCCTTACCTCAGCGGCTAAAGCCGCTGAACCTTAGGTTGTCGAATGGCACGGCTGAAGCCGTGCCCTACCGAAACGGATTTATGAAACATGTTCTAGCAATTTCAAACTCGACCGCGAGTTCGCGGCACGGCTTCGTCCAACATTTGTGAGCGAAAGCGAAGAGCCGAATGGAGTTCACATAATTGGAACTACTGTTCTCCGGCGCCTTACCCGGCAGGTCTCCGTCGCTGATCGCCCGGATTCCTTCTCTTGGGAGGTCCGTATCAACAAGCTACCCGGAGAACCAAATGCATTTTCCTCCCCCGACGGGACTATTTATATTGATCGCTCACTTGCGCAGATACTAGGAGCGCATCCAGGGCTCTGGGCAGCAGCCCTCTCCCATGAAATTGCCCACATCCTGCGCCGCGACTGGGCTCGCCGCTATATTTACGAGAAATTCCTACAAAACGAAAGTGTCCCGGTCATCAGCCTTGGGGACTTTGCCAATTCCGGTTCGTGGACAGATTCCACAGGCATGGCGCACATGACATCGCAATTCTTGCAAGAAATGGAGATCGATGCGGACACATACGGACTGATGTTGATGGCGCGAGCAGGGTACCATCCTGACTTCATGTTCTCGCTTCATCATCTACTACGGGCGCAGACTGACGAGAAGCACCCAACCGACTCTTCGCATCCGCGATGGAGTCCTCGTGAAGAAATGCTCCGCAACGCGTACTTCGCCGCTGGGCATGAATATGATCGTCTTTGGCCTGAGACCTATACTTCCCCAGGAGGGAATCCTCCTGTGTTGGTTTCCACAGGAGAGCCAAGCACAAAAAAACATCATGCTCGTGACCTGGAAGTTCGAGTTACTTTACGCTGTACGAATCTGAGCGGAGCCGTCGAGGTGGTGCTGGCAGTAGAGACCGCTCACAATGCGACCCGCCGGACGCTATCAGAATCACGACAGCTTACAGGCTGCACTTCCAACAATACTCTGATCACATTTCCGCTAGCGCCGGATGATCTAAACGCGGTGAGCAGCGCAGTGGCCGACATCTACGTCATCGACGATCACGGTGATCTGTTGTCGCGTTCCGACGAGATCAAGTTGCCGCACTAGAAATAACACGACTCACAGAACCCGTTCGTGCGAGTAGCCGTCGGCGCTGAGTGCTGAGAGCAGTTCCGCAATGTGATCCTGGCCGCGCGTCTCCATCGTGATATCGATGGCCGTGTCACCTAAGTTCACTCCGTAGTAGGCGCGATCATAACTCGTCTCTACAATATTCGCGCGATGCTGCGCCAGAATGCCCGTGAGCTTATTAAGCGCGCCAGGGTAGTCCGGAAGATGCACACGCAGCCGCACAAGGCGCCCGTCTTTTACCAAGCCCCGCTCGATGATCCTGGACAACAGGGTTACATCGATATTTCCGCCGCAAACCAGCGCCGCCACGCGCTTCCCCGCCAACGGCAGCTTGTGATTCAGCAGCGCGGCCATCGCTGCCGCTCCAGCGCCTTCCGCCAATGTCTTTTCACGCTCCAATAGTAGAAGAATTGCATTCGCAATTTCTTCCTCATCCACGGTGACCACATCATCCACATACTTCTGGACAAGTGGAAGCGTACGTTCACCAGCGCGTCGTACGGCAATTCCATCCGCGATGGTGGCCGCCGGACTCAGAGTGACAGGCTTACCTTCCGCAAGCGCAACCTTCATGGACGGCAACCGCGCCGGCTGCACGCCGAAAACTCGAACCTTGGGGTTTGTTTCCTTGATAGCGCAAGCCAAGCCACCAATCAAACCACCGCCCCCAATTGGAGCAACCACCGCCTCGATGTCCGGTTGCTGTCGCAAGATCTCCAAACCCAGCGTCCCCTGCCCCGCGATCACCGCGTCGTCATCGAAAGCATGCACAAATGTGAATCCCTCGCGTTGGCTCCGGCGAAGGGCTTCCTCGCAGGCTTCGTCGTAGTTCGCACCATACAGAACCACATCGGCGCCATAACCGCGCGTCGCGGAGACCTTGGTCAAGGGCGTAGTGAGCGGCATACAAATCTGCGCGCGAATGCCATGGCGCCCGGCATGATAAGCCAAACCTTGTGCGTGGTTTCCTGCCGACGCTGTGCTCACGCCGCGAGCACGCTCCTCTTCCGTGAGCGTAAGCAGCTTGTTCAACGCGCCTCGTTCTTTGAATGCGCCGGTACGCTGTTGGTTATCCAGCTTTAGATACGTCTGGTTGCCGGTTAGCACGGAAAACGCCTCTGAGCGTACACACGGCGAAAGGTAAATAGACTCGCGAATGCGCTCTGCGGCGGCTTCGATGTCGGAAAGGGTTACCATTCGAATTTCAGTGCGGTGGTAAGCGACTCAGCCATCTTACCTGACATCCCAAGATTCCTAGAGAGTGGCATGGATCAGGCCACGGATTGGTTTCTGGTGCGCGAGATCACACCCACGGGCGCGACGGATTTTTCATCCGCCACAGCTTGCAAATATCGATCCACGCCCGCAGCGGCTTTGCGACCTTCAGAAATCGCCCACACGACAAGCGACTGGCCCCGCCGCATGTCGCCCGCGGCGAAAATCCCGGGTACCGAGGACATATAGTTTTCGTCCGCGGCAACATTGCCTCGATCGTCCAACCCCACGCCCAATTGCTCAATCATTCCGTTGCGAACAGAACCTGCAAATCCCATGGCAATCAGCACCAGATCCACATCCAACGTAAACTCGTTGCCCGTCACCGGCTCGAACTTCGGCGGCGGCCCTACTCGCACTCCGTGCAGCTGACTCACCCGGCCCGCGGCATCACCAGTAAACTTCGCTGTAGCCACGGCCCATTCGCGAACGCCGCCTTCTTCGTGAGCGCCTTCGAC
>JAYTQD010000601.1:0-2874 GCA_043746935.1 Acidobacteriaceae bacterium
TTCGTCCTTCTGGGCTTCGAGCTTGAGCTTGAAGCGTTCGGCGCACACTTCTTGCCGCTGGATCTGGAACGTTACATCCCCGTAGGTCTGCTTCGTAGGAAGCTCGCTATACGAAAACTGGAGGGGTTGGCTCAATGAAGCAGGCTCGAAATATTCCTGCCACTCGCTGGCGTTCTTCACGCACTCTCGGACTTCCTGGATCACTTCACGAAAGCGTGGATTGCCCTCAAAACGGGCAGCGACAGGAAGGGTTTTGGCAAACAGCCCTACGGCATTTTCGAGCTCTTCATATCCCCGTCCGTCGAGTTGGATACCCGTCATGAAACCAGACTGTCCGCACAAACGGGTCAGAAGAGAGTGCCAAGCCGAGATGAGTACATCGGAAAGCGAGGCATCGTACTTCGCGGCCATCGCGTTCAGGTGAGTTGTGGTTGAGGACGTTAGGGTGAAGAGAACGCTGTGTGGTTCAAAGTTCTGTGCGCCGGATTTCCATTCGTGAGGGAGAGAAAGCTCAGGTTCGTCGGAAGCGCTTCCTTGTTGCCAGAAGGTCCGCCCTTGTTGCGCGGCGTCTTCGTCGGATTCCAGTAGATCGTTCTGCCACTGAGCGAACTGGACATAGCGAAGTCCGTCCGCCGCAGAGACTGGCTGGCCCGCATACAGCTCACCCAGCTCTCGAAGCAGAATCTCCAGAGACTTGGAATCGCCGCATATCGCTGGTAGCCCAACCAGCAGCCCACATTGCTTTTCGCCGAACTCGATCAGGGTCGCATGAAGAACGGGTCCTTTCTCGAGGTCAATACTGCGAGTCAGCTCGCACTGAAAGAGTTCGTCCAACTTGAGCTCGCGCTCGGGCGGTGCCATTTGGCCTAGGCTTAACGTTTCCCATCCAGGCTCGCACGAGTCGAGTACGACCTGGAAGGGAATCTTCATTCCGACTTGCCGCCGGAATACTGTGCGAAGCGTCTCGTGCCGTGCGACTAGTTCACGAAGTGCTTGGCGGAGTACTTCCGTACGAAGCTGGCCGTCGATGGCGACGAGGCACACTGCTCGAAAAGCAGAAAGGGTGTTCTCCGCCTGGAGCGACCAGGTATGTTTCTGCTGCGGTGAGAGCCAAAAACCTGCTGTGGCTTGCTGCTCCATCTACGATTCCTCGCTGCTGTGGATTGTGGAGGCAAGGCTGACTGCCTTGGGTTCGACAGCCATCAATTTTTTCAATTGCGATTGCTTGCGTTGCTTTGTTTCCGCACCGCGCTGTTGCTTCTCGGAGTCGGTGAGCATCTCTAGGGCGTCAATGCGGGCCTCAGGCTCTGCGGCAGCGCTGTGCAACAGCGTCTCAAAGTGGGTAGCCATGCGAAGGATCGTAGAGCGATCAAAAAGATCGGTGCTGTAGACCCAGTGTCCGAGGATCCCGCTTTCGTTTTCCACCATGAACACGGCAAGATCGAACTTGGAGCGAGTGAGCGGCATTTCAAAGGCAGAGAGCTCCAATCCGCCCAGCTTTTTGCGGGTGCGCGGAATGTTCTGCATCACGAACAATACTTGCACGATTGGATTGTGGCTAAGACTGCGCTCCGGCCGAAGTTCCTCGACGAGCTTGTCAAACGGCATGTCCTGATGTGCATAGGCGCTGAGGGCCGTTTCTCGTACGCGGCCTAGCAATTCGCGGAAGGAGGGATTGCCCGAAAGGTCGGTCCGGATGGCCAGTAGATTGATAAAAAAGCCGATGAGTTTCTCGGTTTCGAGCGTGGGGCGATTGGCGACGTCGGTGCCGAGCACGATCTGATCTTGTCCGGAATAACGCGCTAGGAGCGACTGAAAGCCAGCCAGCAAAGCCATGAAGAGCGTAACGCCCTCGCGGCGGCTGAAAGCTTTCAAATTCGCGGACAATTCTGGTGAGAACGGGATCGATTCCAGCGCACCGCGAAAAGACTGTTGCACAGGACGAGGCCGGTCCGTGGGCAGCTCCAAGACAGGCGGCGCGCCCAGAAGCTGTTTACGCCAGTAGGCAAGCTGTTGTTGCAGGACAGCTCCCTGGAACCACTCCCGCTGCCACGCGGCGTAATCGGCGTACTGAATGCTCAATTCTGATAAAGGCGACGGCTTGCCTGCGGAGGATGTCTCGTAGATCGCGCTCAATTCCTGGAAAAATACAGTGGCCGACCAAGCGTCGCTGATGATGTGGTGCATGGTCAGCAGCAGAACATGGTCTGTGGGCGCGAGACGCAGCAACTGAGCTCGGACGAGCGGCCCTTTGGCAAGATCAAATGGCTGGAGCGCTTCATGTGCGGCAAGGCGGCGAGCTTCAGGTTCGCGCTCCGGCTCAGGAAGATGCGTCAGATCGTGAACGGGAAGCGAGATTTTCAGCGACGGCGCGATGATTTGTACTGGCTGGCCGTTCCGCGTGGCAAAGGTGGTGCGCTGGCCTTCGTGGCGTCGCACAATCTCGTTGAGTGATTCTTCCAGCGCGCTCAGGTTCAGATCGCCCTTGATTCGCAGCGTGCGCGGAATATTGTAAAGAGGGTTGTTGGGCTCGAGTTGGTCAAGAACCCAAAGGCGCTGTTGCGCGAAGGAAAGCGGCAGATCGCCGTCACGAGGGACTTTGGTGATGGGAGGGGCGAAAGTGCCAGCCTCGTCCCGACGAGACTTTTCGATTTGGCTCGCCAGACTGGCAACCGTCGGACATTCGAACAGAGTGCGCAGTGGCAACTCGATGTTGAGCGACCGGCGGATTCTAGAGACGACTTGGGTAGCCATGAGGGAATGGCCGCCGAGGTCAAAGAAATTGTCGGAGGTGGAGACGCGGTCGCAGCGGAGGACTTCGGCCCAGATGGAGGCGACGACTTCTTCGGTTGGGGTTGCAGGGGCGACGTAGGC